>JAGGWE010000060.1 GCA_021157665.1 Sulfurimonas sp. | reverse complement strand
TGGCAAAGTTACTAAAAAAATGATGTGTGAAAACATATCCTTACATACTGCTCACCTTGCAAAACGGCAACAAACTTTTAATAAAACACAGTTTAAAAACATAACTCATGCTCCACTCCAAAAGCTGAAAGAAATTATTTTAAGTACCTATCCATAAAGAACCCCAACTTCAGCGATAAGTAAATAGTTCTAGTACTAGGCAGATTTCTGAAGTATAATGAACCCCTAAAATCAAACCAGTAAAATCTATTTTCTTATTCCTAAAAATGATAAAATAAAAATAGAAAAAAATAGGGATAAGAATATGAGCGTAAAAAGAAAAGTATATAGTGCAGATTTTAAAGCAAAATTAGTTTTAGAAGTTTTAGCAGGTGAAAAAACCATAAATGAAATTGCAAGTAAATATGAGATGACACCAAAAAATCTTATAAATTGGAAAAAACAGTTTCTTGAAAATATGTCTCTTGCATTTGATAAAAGTATAGTTGTAAAAGAGTATAAAAATGAGATTGAAACTCTTCAAAAATCAAATGATGATTTAGCTAAAAAAGTTGGTAACCTTATCGTTGAAAAGGATTTTCTTGTGGAAAAGCTACTAAGCTTGGCTCTTAAAGATATCTATATATCTTTTTCGTTCTAAAGAGAGAAGAACTCTACTTGATACTAAGCATACTTTATCACAGAACAAGCAGTGTAAATTACTTCATATTAATAAGTCATCTTTGTATTATACACCTACTAAACTATTTACGACAGGTAAAGATATTAGGCTCTTAGATGCTATTAATAATATCTATTCAGACTTCCCATCTTATGGAAGCAGACGAATCCATGCACAACTCCTAAGATATGGTTATAGTGTTGGTAAGAAATTTATAAAAAAAGCAATGAAGTACATGGGTATAGAAGTATAATAAACCATCATTTGAGTACTCTCTTAAATCCCCATATTCTTTAATTAAATTTAGTTTATTATCTTTATACTCATAAATATCTATATAATCTAGCAATGGATAAGGTAGATATAATACCTGAGTAGTATCACTTTTAGTTAAATTTAAAATATCTACTTTTAACCAATATACAGAGTTTGTAAATCCAAAATTTGAATGCTTTATATCATATGGTAAAAACTTTTCATTATTAATATCTATTTTTTCATTTATATTTTTTTGTTCAAAATATGAAATACTACTTTTTATTTCAAGGTTTTGTGAAAAAAGAGAAACAGTAAAAAATAATAAAATAAAAGATTTCTCATTAAATAATTATACCTTTTAATTTAATTTATTAACTCTTCATAACAACTTGCTCGTCTATCTCTAAGTAAGCCCCAATACTCTCTTTGTTTCGCATTTTCTTCTAAATCAAACTCAGCATAAATTATCTCTTCATTTTCACGACTTGCTTCAGCTATTTTTTTACCTGTATAATCAGTTATAAATGAAGAGCCATAAAAAGTAAGTTCACAAGACTCTCCAACCTCTTTTCCAATGCGATTTGCTACTACAACAGGAACTGTATTTGTAGCTGCATGACCCATTTGAACTCTTTGCCAATGCTCTTTTGAGTCAAGTTTTATCTCTGGCTCACTTCCAATCGCAGTAGGATAAAAAATAATCTCAGCACCCTTAAGTGCTAAAGCTCTTGCCGTTTCACAAAACCATTGATCCCAACAAATTCCTACACCTATTTTTCCACATGCCGTATCATAAACTTTAAAACCAGTATCACCCTCTTTAAAGTAAAACTTTTCCTCATAACCAGCACCATCTGGAATATGAGTTTTACGATAATTATCCATAACTTTTCCATCATTGTCTATCACAACTAAAGAGTTAAAATAATCATCTTCACTTTTTTCAAAATAACTTACTAATAAAACAACTTTTAGCTCTTTTGCTAAATCTGAAAACTGTTTTATTAGTAAATTATCTATAAGAGGTAAAGCTAGTAAAAAATATTTTTTATCCATATCTTTACAAAAATAAAGAGATGAAAAAAGTTCTGGTAAAAGTATAATTTCTGCACCATTTTTAGCTGATTCTCTTACAAGTTTTTCAGCCTTAGCAATGTTTGAAGATTTATCTTCACTCATTGCCATTTGAATTGCAGATACTTTTACCATAGCTTAAAACTAACCTCTACCTGTAATATCGATTAAGTGATAACCAAATTGTGTTTTAATTGGACCATAAAGAACTCCAACATCTCCACTAAAGATTGCTTTATCAAACTCAGGAACCATTTGCCCAGGACCAAATTTACCTAAATCTCCACCTTGAGCAGATGAAGGACAAGTTGAATTTGCTTTTGCAGCATCCCCAAAACTTAAACCATTTTCTATCTCTGTTTTAATCTCATTACATCTTTCTTCTGTATCCACTAATATGTGACTTGCTGTTGCCCACATCTATTCTCCTTTTGTTACGACAAAGGAAGTAATTCCTTTATCTACGCTAACGCTTGGTTTCCTTCGGCAGGAAGCCCACGCAACCTTGTTGCTCTTTAGACTATCTATATATATGAAATTTTACACTAAATTTCTAAATCTCTCTTTACCTTTCTAACTATCTCTTCATCTTCAGCTAAATCAACCCACTTAAATTGACTTCCACTCTGATTTGTTCCTTTTAACAAATCACCACTTTTTCTAAATTTCAAATCAAGATTTGCAATATCAAAACCACTTGTAGTTTCTACAAATTTATCAAGTCTATCAGATGAGTTTTGATTTGTATAAAGAAAGCAGTAACCTTTTAAACCTGTTCTACTAACTCGTCCACGAAGTTGATGAAGAGTTGAAAGTCCTAATCTCTCAGCACCTACAATCACAACCGTACTAAGTCTTGGCAAAGATATTCCTACCTCTACAACCGTCGTTGCTATAAGAATATCTCCTTTCTCTCTAAAATCTAAAAGCACTTGTTCTTTTTCTTTATCTTTTCCATGAGTTGCATATACATTATTAAAGTTCTTTTCCCAATATCCCCTAGCCTCTTCAATACTTTGATACTCAATAACTTCACTTTGCTCAACTAGAGGATAAACTAAAAGAACTTGATTTCCTTTAGATATTTCACTTCTAATATTTTGGAGTAAATCTTGAAAATCACCTTTATGAATAACCTGACTTGCAATATCTTTTTTAAATGGTGTAGAAGTTATCAAACTTACATCTATATTTGCAGTCTCTATCATAGCTTGAGTTCTAGGGATTGGAGTTGCAGAAAATTGTAAGAAATGAGGTTTCTTTTCACCACTACTTACTAATTTTTCAAGCATATTTCTCTGCTGAGTTCCAAAACGGTGTTGCTCATCAACCATAACCAAGTCGGCATGTGGAAGTTCACGGTAAAGTAAGGCATGAGTTCCGATAATAAAATCAAACTCACTTAAATCTATCTTCTTACTTTTGTTAGTAATTAAAACAGTCTTGGCATGTGGAAGATGAAGTTGTGCCTCTTCAAAAAGCTGTTTAGCTAAAATCGTAGTAGGTGCCATTAAGATAGAACGAGATGGTAACATCATCTCTACACTAGCCATTATCACCATTGTTTTACCACTACCAACATCACCAACTATCATCCTCTTGGATGCTACATCTTTTTTGAAATCTTTTTTAATATCTTCGATAGTAGTTAACTGTTCATCAGTCAATTTAAAAGGTAAATTTTCTGCCCATTTTTTATATCTACAAAGTTTTGATTTACTAGCTTCAAAATATCGTCTTTTTCCTGCTAATATTTTCATATAAGAAAACAGTTCTATATATTTTAATGCTTCCACAGATTCAGGACTTAACTCAGAATTTTCTAAAAGTTCATCGCTAGGATTGTGTAGTTTTAAAACCTCTGTTATAACTTTATCGTTTAAGCCTTCTGACTTTAAATTTTCAAAAGTAAGATTTTTTGCTATAAATCTACCCATAACATCATTACGAAGATTTGATTTATACTTTGGAGTAATTGCTCCAATAGTAGTAATTTTCCTTGGCATTGCCATACTACAACTACCAACCTTACACTCTACTATCCCATAGTAATAATCTCTATTTCCCACTTGAAATTGGTGCATCATATAGGGCTTAGGACGAAATAAAACTCCAGTTATAGTGTACCCAAAATTATGAGCAAAAAAAGTTATTTGAATAGAGTTAGGAGCTCGAAAAACTGATTCTACTGTTGCATCTATAAGTTGTGCTTTGTGGGTTTGAAGTTTATCATGAAGTCTAAAATCTTCATAAGAGTGAGGAATAATCAGAGCAAGTTCACTCCAACTATTAATACCAAGTTTATCAAACTTTGTTTGAATATCTTTTGTAATTTTCATAAGTTTTAACTTATTTTATCTTCTAAATTTTTAATTCGTTTTTGTAAATTACCAATCATAAAAACCATAACTACTATAATGAGAGTAAATACTATATCTTCTAAATTTTCCATAGTTTTCCTTTTTATGTTATAATTGCCGTTAAGAGTTAGAGGGTTCGAGCCCTCTAACTTAATCCGTTTATTATTTTAGCGATAACATAAATTATCATTAAAATCTTCAGGATTATGTTAAGATATTTCATCTTAACCTTCTTTCGGCAATTTTTATCCTAGTCAGTAATGGCTGGGAACACTCAAATTCTAACTAATTTTTCACTTTTACCTCAAAAACTTGGCAAATTGACATATTTTTACTAAGATTCTTTTTTTACTTATTTGGTTACTATCGCAAAACTCATCTCTAAAATCTCTTTATGTTCTTTTATAAAAGCATTTAAATCTTTTAGTTTTAATTTTTCTATTTTTTTAAGTTCAGCTTTTGAGTGTCCTAAATCTTGCCCTTTATAAAACTCCATAAAAGTACGGTTTAGTCTTTGACTCATTGTTTCAACTCTTAAAGGCTCACTTCCAAGCAAGAACTTTTTAGTTTGTTCTAACTCCTCTTTTGTTACACCACTCTTTACAAACTTAGCCACAACCTCTTTAACAGTTTTTTTAGCCTCATCCATAGACTCTAATTTTGTTTGAAGATAACCCGTCATGTAAGAGCTTGATTTTGTAATACTTACTCTTGCATAAGCAGAGTATGCCAAACCTCTTTTAACTCTAATCTCTTCCATAAGTCTTGAACCAAATCCACCAGTTCCAAGTATAAAAGTAGCAACTCTCGCCTTATAATAATCCTCATCACCAGATTTCATATTGTAAGGTGAACCAAAATAAACATAAGCTTGTTGTGTTTCTTTTTTAAGAATACTCTCTTTAGGAGTTTTTGTAACTGTATAGTTTTTAACTTCAGTTTTTTTACCCTTGTTTAATGATGAAATTATTTTAGCTATTTTTACTTTTGCAGTTTTTAAATCTATATCTCCACCTAAAACTACAATCAGTTTTTCCCTTACAAGATTAGTTTTTATAAAGTTTTTGACATCATTTAACTCAATACTTTTTACACTCTCTATCGTTCCAGAAGATGAATTTGCTAAAACACTCCCTTTAAAAAGAATAGATTTCAACTCATTACCTGCAATATAATCAAAATCATTCTCTTTTCGACTAAGTGAACCAATAGTTGTATTTTTTACTTTATCAAGTGCCTTATCTGTAAGATTTGGATCTTTTAAAAGAGTCTCAAAATAAACTAAAGCATCATCAAAATTCTCTTTTAAACTTCCAACTTCTATAACAAAGGTTTCAGTTCCAGTTGATGAAGATATATGAATAGCTTTAGACTCTAGTGCCTCTGCAAAAGCACTACTCCCAAGTTTTTTAGTACCTTCATTCATTACTTTAGCACTCATTTTTGCTAAACCTGATTTTGTTGTGTCTGTAATACTTCCACTATTTGTAAATGTAAACTGCATTGTTACAAGAGGGAGTCTATTGTCATATTCAAAAATTACTGGTATTTTTAAACTCTTTGTCTCAATATATTCTATAGTCGCTGCCATAAGTATCTGTCCTAAAATTAGTAGTGTTAAAAATATTTTCATTAAAAAATCTCTAAAGTTTCATAAGCTGTATTTCTAACAGCTGGTGTTTCACCTAAATCTTGTATGAGATAGATAAGTTCCTCTTTTGCCATCGAATAAGCAGCACCTGCTGAACTTACAACATTCTCTTCCATCATCGTTGAACCTAAATCATTTGCACCAAATTTTAGTGCCATCTGTCCAATATATGGACCTTGTGTCACCCATGAACTTTGGATATTTGGCACATTATCAAGGTATAATCTTGCAACGGCTAAAAGTCTAAGATAACGATTTGAAGATGGTTTCTCCATATCTGGAATCTGGCGAAGAAGTTCTGTGTTATCTGATTGAAAACTCCACATGATAAAAGCACGAAAACCACCAGTTTCATCTTGAAGTTTTCTAACCATGTCAAAATGCTCGACAATATCTTCATCCGTCTCGATAGTCCCATACATCATTGTAGCTGTACTCATAATATCAAGCTTATGAGCCTTTCTATGAATATCTATCCAAACATCAGAGTCAATCTTTTTAGGAGCGATAATATCACGAACCTTATCACTTAAAATCTCAGCACCAGCACCTGGGATAGAAGCTAAACCTTTAGCTTTTAGTCGCCCTAAAACCTCTTCAACACTTATGCGAGAAACCTTAGCAATATAATCAATCTCAATAGAGGAAAAACCATGAATGGTAATTTGAGGATATTTAGTATGAATATGTTCAACTAAATCCTCATACCACTCTATTTGTAACTTAGGATGAACT
The DNA here is from genome assembly GCA_021157665.1 of Sulfurimonas sp. Classification (GTDB taxonomy): domain Bacteria; phylum Campylobacterota; class Campylobacteria; order Campylobacterales; family Sulfurimonadaceae; genus Sulfurimonas. The sequence goes on along the minus strand of JAGGWE010000060.1, from coordinate 1,210 downwards.
CCACCTTGAAATAAAATCTGAGTTCCACCAATTTCTAAAAGTTCATCTATTTTTGCGTCAATCTCTTCAAATGTAAGTACATAAGCATCAGCATCTTTTTCATGTCTATAAAATGCACAAAACTTACAATCTACCCAACAAATATTAGTATAGTTTATATTTCTATCAACTACAAAAGTTGTAATACCTTTTGGATGAAGCTCTTTTTTTCTAGCACTTGCCATTTTTCCAAGTGTTTTCAAATCAGCATTTTTGATTAAATCTAAGGCTTCTTCTTTAGTTAATCTACTCATCTCTTGGAGTTACCATCTCTTTTTTTACTAAAAATCTATATGTTAAATAAAATAAAATAGATACAGTAAAAAATCCACTAAATATCTGAAACCAAGCATCCATACCAAAAACACTATCGTCTATTTTAGCCTCTGAAACTAAGCCATTAGAAGCAAATAAATATGAACTAAACAGAAGAGAAAATAATAAAGTAATTTTTTTCATTCAAACTACTCTGGTTTATCTTTTGAAATGGCATCTAAAACACCATTGATAAACTTAGGTGATTGTTCTGTTCCAAATGCTTTTGTAATCTCAACAGCTTCATTAATAACAACAGCAGAATCAAGTTCACCAAATAAAATTTCATAAGTTGCAAGTCTAAGAGTCGCTCTTTCTATTGCACCAAGCCTCTCAAAATCCCACTCTTTTAAATGCTCAACAATTGCCTTATCACAAGCCTCAAGATTTTCCATAACACCCTCATATAAAGCAAGTGCAAAATCTTTTTGTTTATTACGGATTTTCTTCTCTTCTAATATCTCTGCAGAGTGTTCAGATGTATTTCCATTTCCTAAATCGTAAGCGTACAATAAACTTACAACTGCCATTCTTGCGTGATGTCTAGTTGCCATTATAGCGCCTCATAAAGGTCAATCATCTCGATAACAGTAGTCATCGCTTCAAAACCTTTGTTTCCAGCTTTAGTTCCAGCTCGCTCAATTGCTTGTTCGATTGTATCAGTAGTTAAAAGTCCAAAAGATACTGGTTTTTGGTATTTAAGGCTCATTGTAGCGATACCTTTGGTTGCTTCAGCAGAAACATAATCAAAGTGAGGAGTAGCACCACGGATAACTGCACCTAAAGCACAAACTGCATCATATTTATCAGATGCTAAAAGCTGGTCAATAACCATTGGAAGTTCAAATGCACCTGG
>JAGGWE010000062.1 GCA_021157665.1 Sulfurimonas sp. | reverse complement strand
TCAAATCATCTTCCAAGTCTAAACTATCATCTTCAATTTCAATCTCATCAAGATTCAAATCATCTTCTAAATCCAATTCTTCATTTAAATCTAATTCTTCCAAATTTGGTTCATCTAAACTAACAATATTATCATTCATTGGTTCTTCTATTGGTTCTTCTATCTCCAGCTCTTTTCCTAAAGATGAAAAAAGTTCAACCAAATCTGTAGGTAAAAAAGGTTTTTTTATAACTGTTGTAAAAATATCTGTATTTTCAGCATCTCTCGAACAAATATACAATGATTTAGTAAAAGTGGTTTTTTCTTTCACTTCACTCATTAACTCATCACTATAAATTATATCATCAACAACTAATAAATCATAAGAATTTTCTGAAATTGCATCTGCATTCTCTACTATCTCTAACTCGTCTGATGTTTTTTGTGCACTAAGTGTAACTAACTTGTTAACTACTGGATTATTATTCAAAAGTAATATTTTCAAGCTTATTCCTTACAAGGTAAAGTATTTAAATTATGTCTGAGTATATTGTATCAAAAAAAACTAAAAAAACATCTCTAAGGCATTAAATGCCTCCATCATATGATTTTTCAATATAAGCATAGTAGCAGTTAAAGTTGCAATTATAACTGCCAAAGAAACCATAATCTTAATAGGAAACCCAATAACAAGAAGATTAAATTGTGGCATTGTTTTCATCAACATTCCAAAAATAACATCAGAGATAAAAATAAGTGCAATAATTGGAAAAGCAATCATAAAACCTACAAGAAACATATTTGATGTTGCATGGATTAAATAATTAAAAAGATCTTCTGTCATTAAAAATCCACCTAGGGGAATAGTGCTAAGTGATTTATCAACATACATAAGTATCCAATGGTGTAAATCAAGTTCAAGTAAAACCATAAGTCCGATTAGAGATAAAAATTGAGAGATAATAGGCATAGATACACCAGACTGAGGATCAATAGCACTTGCCATTGAAAAACCCATCATAAAAGAGATCTGTCCACCTGCAAAAGTTATAACATTGTAAGCAATAAGTAAAATTAAACCTATAACTAAGCCAAATAAAAACTCACTTAAAATTGCCAACAATATACTAGGGATAGTTATATCTATTTGTAACTCAGGCATTGAATTATAAAAAACAATAGTAAAAAAGAAAGCCATACCTGCTTTTATATTCATAGGAATATTTTGATGTGAAAAAATAGGTACCGAAATAAAAAGAGATGCAAACCGAAAAAATAGTAACATAAAAGAGACTACATTTGATTCACTAAAAATCTCACTCCATATCATTAAGCACCTCTATTTTATTTTAATCAGCTTTTTATTTTCTAATTTATAAACTTTATTACACATATAAGCCAAAGATTCATCATGCGTAACTAAAATCATTCCAGCATTAGAATTTTCACAATATTCAAAAAGAAGTTTCATAACATCATTTGCTGTTTCTTTATCTAAATTTCCTGTTGGTTCATCTGCAAAAATAATCTTAGGTTTTTTAGTTAACACTCTAGCAATAGATACTCTTTGTTGCTGTCCACCTGATAGTTCAGTGACTTTTTGTTTTATACACTCTTTTATTTTCAATCTCTCTAGTAATTTATCTTCTATTTTTTCCTGAGATAAAAGTGAAGCAATTTCTAAATTTTCATAAGCAGAAAAACCTTTAAAAAGATAATGTGACTGAAAAACTAAACCAAGAGAATCTCTTTTTATTTTTAAAAGTTTTTTATTACTCATCTCATAAATATTTTCATCAAATATAGATATAGTTCCCTCGTCAGGTTTTAAAAGTGTAGAGAGTATATGAAGTAAAGTAGATTTTCCACTACCACTCATACCTATAATAGCGATAGATTCTTGCTCTTGTAAATTTAACTCAACATCTGAGAAAAGTTTATATTCAAAAGTATGTGATATATTTTTTGCGGATAGTAAATTCATAAGGGGATTATAGCGAATGTATATAAAAATTTGGCAAAAAAAAGGTTAAGATACAAGTCTTAACCTTTAATGTAAAAAAAGAAAGTTAAGTCTAAGACTTAACCCATTTGTGCAGCAACTTCTGCAGCAAAATCATCCTCTTTTTTCTCAATTCCTTCACCAACTTCAAGGCGAATAAAATCAGTAATCTCAGCAGTTCCACCAAGAGCTTTAGCAGCAGCTGTGATAGCCTCTGCTACAGTTTTCTTGTCATCTAGTACATAAGACTGATCTAAAAGAGCTTGCTCTTTATCTAAAGTTGTGTTGTCATCAATAAAACGAGCTAAAGAACCAGGAATAATTTTATCCCAGATTTTTTCAGGTTTATTTTGAGATTTTAACATCTCTTTGATATCAGCTTCAGCTTTAGCCATAACTTCATCAGTAAGTTGCATCATTGAAACAAAAAGAGGAACATTTTTAAGAGGTTTTTTAAGACGACTTAACTCTTCATTCTCTTTTTTGATAGCTTCAATTCTACCTTTTGTTTCACTCTCTACATACTCAGCATCAAAATCTTTATAAGAAAGAGTTGTAGGTTTCATCGCAGATGCATGCATTGCAACTTGCTTTAAAGTATCTCTCATACCCTCAGCAGTTTTAGCACTATCACATTTAGCTTTTACAATAACTGCAATACGGTTGTTTGAGTGAACATAAGCATTCATTGCAACAGTATCATCTTCAGCCTCAAGCGTACCAAAACGGCGAAGTTCAATTTTCTCACCAATTTTTGCAACAGTCTCTGTAAAATAAGAACCAAATTCAGTTGACATAAAACCAGCTACATCTGATGGGTTAGAACTATAAACTTCTTCAGTTGTTTTAAGAACTAAGTTTTGAAAACCTTCATTTTTAGCAACAAAGTCAGTTTCAGAGTTAATCTCAACAATTGTAGCCTTTGAAAAATCATCAGCTATTTTAAGACCGACTAATCCTTCAGCTGCAATTCTACTAGCTGCTTTTTTAGCTGCTTTAGCGATTCCTCTTTCTTTTAACCATGAAGTTGCTTTTTCCATATCTCCATCATTTTCAACTAATGCTTTTTTACAGTCCATCATAGGAGCATCAGTTGCTGCTCTTAATTCTTTAACCTGTGCTGCAGTAACTGCCATGATTATACCTCTTCTGTTTTAGCTGGAGCTTCTTCAGTCGCTACTTCTTCAGTTGCAACTTCTTCCTCAGCTTGTTCTTCTTCTGCAGGTGCATCTCTTAAAGCTTTACCTTCATTGATTGCAGCAGTCATTTCACGACAAAAAAGTTGAATTGAACGGATTGCATCATCATTACCAGGAATTGGGTAAGTGATTAAATCTGGGTCACAGTTAGTATCTAGTGGTGCAACAACAGGAATGTTAAGACATCTAGCTTCTAAAACAGCGATATGCTCTTTAACTGCATCAACAACAAATAACATATCAGGAAGTTTTTTCATATTACGGATGCCACCGAAATATGACTCAAGTTTAACTTTTTTACGAGCAAGCATTAAAGCTTCTTTTTTAGTTAAAAGATCAATTTGACCATTTTCTTGCATCTCAGTAATAACATCTAGTTTTCTGATTGATTTTTGAATAGTTGGGAAGTTAGTAAGCATACCACCTAACCATCTATTATCTACATATGGCATATTACATGCGATTGCAGCATCTCTTACAGAGTTACGAGCTTGTTTTTTTGTACCAACAAAAAGAACAGTTTTCCCTTCAGCAGCAGCATCCATAACGATTGTATAAGTGCTACGGAAATAACGAAGAGTTTTCTGTAAATCAATAATATAAATATTTTTACGAACACCGAAGATATATTTTTTCATTTTCGGGTTCCAACGACGAGTTTGGTGTCCGAAGTGTACACCACATTCCAATAGGTCTTTCATAGTTACCATTTAAGGTCCTTTGATAGCGTGTAATAAC
>JAGGWE010000067.1 GCA_021157665.1 Sulfurimonas sp. | reverse complement strand
ATATAGAGTCTTTAATGAGTTTAAAAATAAAAACACTTAAAAATGAAAATGCAAAAATATCTACAAAAACTTTAACTGAATCATTTTTAAAAGAGTACGATGAAATTTACTCTGGTTTTGGGAGAGGTAAAAAGTTTCCAGAGGCAGCTAAAATCTCACTTATGATGGACTTATCTATTTTAGATGATAACAAAGAGTTAGGGGTTAAGAGTTTAGAGATGCTTGATGTTATGGCTCTTCGTGGTTTATACGATCATATTGGTGGTGGATTTTTCCGTTATACCGTTGATGCAGCTTGGGAAATTCCACATTTTGAAAAGATGCTTTATAATCAAGCTGAGTTAATACCCTTGTATATAAAAGCTTATCAATGGAGTAAAAAAGAGTTATATAAAGATATTGTTGTTGAAACTATAGAGATGTTAGATAAACGGTTTTTAAAAAACAATCTTTATTATAGTGCTAGTGATGCTGATACTAATCACAAAGAGGGTGCATTTTTTACTTTTGAAAAAGAGAAGGTGAAAAATGCACTTTTAAATAATCCACATGCCAAGCTTATAAAAGAGTTACTTGAATTTAGTATAAATGGGAATTTTCAAGGCAAAGTTCATCTTAATTTTTATACAAGTTCTCGCCCAAAAGGGTTTAAAAAGTTTAAAAAAGAGCTTCAAAAAATAAGAAAGAAAAAAGAGTTTCCTTTTATAGATAAAAAGATAAATACAGCATGGAACGCTATGATGATTGAGGCACTTTTTAAAGCCTCTGTTATTGATAAAAATTATACAAAAAAAGCAAATACTCATTTAGATGCTTTAAAGGAGTTTATGTTTGATAGGGGTGAGTTGTATCATCAAAGTTTAATAGGATTAAAGCCAGTGCAACTTGGACTTTTAGAAGATTATAGTTTTTTTATATCAGCACTTTTAAGTGGATATGAGGTTGATTTTGATGAAAGTAAGCTAGATTTTGCAGAGTATTTGTTAAATAGGGCAAAGTCAAAGTTTTATAAAGATGGCATGTGGCTTTTAAGTGATGATGAACTTAAAATTAAAGCAGATATGAATGATAAATATTATACTTCACCATTAGCAAAGATGACTCAAAATATTATTAAATTAGCTTCTTTAAAATCGTCATTTAAGTATGATAAATTAGCAAGAGAAACTTTAGAAACTATGAATGCAAATATAGAAAAATCTCAAAGTAATACTCCAGCTGCAGCAAAAGCATTTTTAATGCAAACATTAGGAGTTGTTACTTTAAAAAGTTCTAGTGAAAACTTGGAAAAAGAGCGTAAAAATATCACTAAAACAACTTACCCTTTCATTCTTTTAAAAGTACAAAAAAATGATAAGTTTTTAGCATGTACAATGCGAAGTTGTTTTTCAATAGATAAGGACTATAAAGTTGTTAAAAAAATTATAGAAAAAGGGGAGTGGAAAGATTAGGGCTTAAATTCTGTTTAACCCTATTCTGTTTAGATTTTATCTATAATTGCGAGAGTAGTAGTTATTTCTATGGTTATAATAACGCTTGTTGCAATGGTGTTTGCCATAATGGTGATAATGTATTTTTTTGACAAACTTTTTTTGTTTATGTGAATGATGTCTTCTTTTATGATAGTGATGGACCTCTTTAACTATCACTCTTTCTTGTGGTTGATAATAGCTTTGAGCATGGTTTTGATGATAAACATTAGAAATAAATACTCCACCTACAAATCCAAGCAGTGCCGACTGTTCACGCTCTCCCCAAGCATAAGCCTGAGAACTTAGTAATATAAATGTAAAAATCAATGCTTTCATTTTCATAATATCCTCCTGTGGATTGATAGTGAAAATAGTAACATTTAATTGTGGAGTGATTGTAGAATATTATAGGATGATTTATCTACCCTCTTACTTACATATGTTATAGTGCTATTAGATTTTTTACCAGTAAGGACACTCATGTATTTAGTTTGTAATAGTTCTAAAAAAGTTTCATTTAGTTTAAATTCTATAATGAAACAAAGAGTAGGTAATCAACATGGCTAAAGTAGTAATTCTTTCAGGAGCTGGGCTTAGTGCTGAGTCTGGTGTAGGTACTTTTAGAGATAGTGGTGGACTTTGGGAAGAGTATGATGTTAGTGTAGTTTGTAATTATAATAGCTTAGATAAACATGAAGATTTAACGATAGAGTTTTATGATAAAAGAAGAGCCGAGTTAGAGTTTAAAGAGCCAAATCATGCTCATAAAGTTATAGCACAACTTAAACAAGAATATGGTTCAAATATTGCAGTTATTACACAAAATGTAGATAACCTTTTTGAAAAAGCTGGGATGAGTTCTGCTGATGTTATCCATCTTCATGGTTTTATGCCAGAGGTGAGATGTAGAAGTTGTGAGAGGACTTATGATATTGGATATAAAAATCAAAGTAAATTTCATGAAGGCTTATGTCCAGAGTGTTCAGGAAAATTAAGACCAAATATTGTGTTTTTTGGAGAGCAAGCCCCTATGTATGAAAAACTAAGTGAACATATTAATGATTGTGAACTTTTTATAGTTATTGGTACAAGTGGAGAGGTAGTTGGAGTAAATACTATCGCTCAATTTACTACTCGTTCAATTTTAAATAACCTAGAACCAAGCAGTGCAATAGAAGATACCTTATTTTCTAATGTTTTATATATGAAGGTAACCGAAGCAATAGATGAGATAGCAAATGAGATAGATGAGTTTTTAGCATGACTATTAAAGCAAATTATGTAGATATAAAAAAAAGAGTTATTTTTCCTGCTTCTATTGTATTAAAAGATAGAAAAATTATTTCTATTACTAAAATAAAGGAGATACAAGATACTTTTGTTCTTCCTGGTTTTATTGATGCACATATACATATAGAGAGTTCTATGTTAATCCCATCAGAATTTGCGAGATTGGCTGTTTTGCATGGAACGGTAGCGACAGTTAGTGATCCTCATGAGATAGCAAATATTTTAGGAGTCAAAGGGATAGAGTTTATGTTATCAAATGCAGATGAAGTAAATTTTAACTTTAATTTTGGAGTTTCCCCTTGTGTTCCTGCTACAACATTTGAAACAAGTGGTGCTACCTTGGATGCAGATGCAGTTAAAGAACTTTTAAAAAATAAAAAACTAAATCATTTAGCTGAAGTTATGGCATTTCCAAGTGTTATAAATAATGAACCTCAAATCATGGCAAAAATTAAGGCTGCAAAAGATTTAAATATCCCAATAGATGGTCATGCTCCATTTTTAAGTGGGGATGATTTGAAAAAGTATATAGATGCTGGTATCTCAACAGACCATGAGGCTAGTTCGTATGCCGAGGCTAAAGAGAAACTAGAGTTGGGGATGAAGATACTTATACGAGAGGGTTCAGCTGCTAAAAATTTTGAGGCTCTTTCACCTTTGATAAAATCATATTCAAATAAACTGATGTTTTGTTCTGATGATAAACATCCAAATGATTTATTATTAGGGCATATTAACTCTTTGGTTATTAGAAGTATTGAACTAGGTTATGATGTTTTTGATGTTTTAAAAATTGCTTGTATAAATCCAAAAGAGCATTATAATTTAGATGTTGGACAACTAAAGGTTGGCGATAAAGCTGATTTTATAGAGGTTAAAGATTTAGAGAGTTTTAAAATTATTCGTACATTTATAAATGGTGAAATTGTTTGTGAAAATTCTAAAACTAAAATAGAATCAGTAAAGATAGAGCCAATAAATAATTTTCATGCCTCAATTACATCTGCTAAAGATTTTTTGTTTGAGAGTGATTGTGATGAAGTTGAGGTTATTCAAGTTATAGATCATGAACTTTTTACATTAGAGAAAAAATATCATTTACCTGAAAATGGTGATTTTAATGTTAATTTAAAAGAAGATATTTTAAAAATTGCTGTTATAAATAGATATAAAAGTTCTCCTCCTGCGATAGGCTTTGTAAATGGATTTAATCTTAAAAGGGGTGCGATTGCCTCTTGTGTTGCACATGATTCTCACAATATTATAGTAGTTGGTTGTAATGATGAAGAGATTTCAAAGGCTGTTAATTTACTTGTAAAATCAAAAGGTGGAATAAGTGCAGTTGATGGTGAAAAAACTCTGCATCTACCTCTTGAAGTTGGTGGAATAATGAGCAATGATGATGCTTTTAGTGTAGCTTCAAAATATGAAGAGATTGATTTGTTTGTAAAAGATAATTTAGACTCAACTCTCAGTGCCCCATTTATGACCTTGTCTTTTATGGCTTTGCTTGTGATTCCAGAGATAAAACTAAGTGATAAAGGGCTTTTTGACGGTAGAGAATTTCACTTTATACCAACATGTATAAAAAAATAAAAGAGGTACTTAGATGAATATTTTTAAACTTAAAGAGAATAACACAACTATAAAAACTGAAATTACTGCTGGAACCACTACTTTTATGGCTATGTTGTATATTATTCCTGTAAATGCTTCAATTCTTAGTGCTTCTGGTATGCCTTATGATGCTCTTATAACAGCAACTATTGTTATGACAATCTTCGCATCTGTATTAAATGGTTTTTACTCAAATACCCCCATAGCTATGAGTGTTGGGATGGGTTTAAATGCTTACTTTAGTTTTGGACTTGTAAAGGGGATGGGTATCCCTTGGCAAACGGCACTTGGAGTAGTTTTTATATCTGGGATATTGTATTTGATTATAAGTATGACACCTGTAAGAAGATGGCTTATTGAGACTATTCCTCTTGATGTAAAAAGAGCAGTAAGTGCTGGTATTGGTGCTTTTATCGCTTTTATCGGTTTAGAGCAAACGAAGATAGTTGTTGATTCTCCAGCTACTTTAGTAACTTTAGGAGATTTGCAAAATCCTCAGGTACTTTTGGCTTTATTTGGTTT
>JAGGWE010000194.1 GCA_021157665.1 Sulfurimonas sp. | reverse complement strand
TCTGATTTTGTTACGTTATTCATTTTCCATTACATGGAAACGGAAACTGAAAAACGTAAGAAATTCAAAATTGCATCTCGTAAGAAAATGCTTAAACGTCTTTATATGATGAGACGTTACGAATCACGCCTATAAGACTGAGCCTTCGGGCTTAGCTTATCTTATTTAACTTCCAAAAACAAACTTCCAAAACCTAAAAAAACTTACTATATAATTTTTTATATAATATACTATATAGTTATGATTTCTATAATTTTCCGTACATCTCATTATATGAAGAAAGTGCATGCCTGTCGCTCATACTAGCAATATAATCAGCTATAACTCTATGTTTATTTTTACTATCTAACTGTTTATAAAAAAATGATGGTAGCATTTTATCCTCCTCCATTAAACCAGAATATAAACCTTTTATAGCTTGTTTACCTGCAAACATTTTTATCATTATTTTTTTGTGTTGATAAAGTTTTGTAAAAAGTAATTTTTTAAGTTTTTTTATCTGGGTCTCTAACTCTGGCTCAAATCCTACTGGAATTTCATTTTTACAATCAAGCGTAGCACTTAAAATTTTGCCAGTAGTTATTTTGTCCTTAGAGTAATCAAGTAAAGAGTAAACAAGATGATTTATAAGATGAGAACTAAAACGATAACGAAACATCTCATCATCTTCAAGTGTAATCCCCTCTGTTGCGACCTTATCTAAAATCTCACATGCCAACTCACTAGCTTTTAAATCATCAAAGCTAATAAGTCCAGAGTTAATTCCATCATCAATATCATGACTTACATATGCTATCTCATCTGCACGATCAACTATCATCGCTTCGATAGATGGATGTGTATCAAGATTAAACTCCTCATGAATATACTCAGGTAAAAAGCTTTTTTTATAAGGATAAGAGTGTTTTAAAATCCCCTCTAATGTAGCAAAAGTAAGATTTAGTCCGTCAAATTTTTTATATCTTTTCTCTATAGAAGAGACTACCCTAAAGCTTTGAAAATTATGCTCAAATCCATTTTTAAAACCATCTGCTTTTAAACACTCATCTAAAGTATCTCCACCCACATGCCCAAAAGGGGTATGCCCTAAATCGTGAGAGAGTGCGATAGCTTCAGCTAAAGATTCATTTAATCCAAGATTTGAAGTGATAGAACGAGCGATTTGTGAAACCTCTATGGAGTGAGTTAAACGGGTACGAAAATAATCCCCATCATGATTTAGAAAAACTTGTGTTTTATACTCTAATTTTCTAAAACTACCAGAGTGAATAACTCTATCTCTATCCCTTGCATAAGGGTTTCTAAAATCTTTATCTATTTTATGAAATCTATCATCTGCTTTCACTATCTATCCTTGTATCACTTGGTTTCTTCCAGCTTTTTTTGCTTTATATAGTGCATTATCTGCCCTTTTCATCGCTGAAAAAGGGTCTTTATCTTTTGAACTGTTTTGCACTATTCCTGCAGAGATATTTACATATATTTTCTTAAAGCCTTTTGTATTTCTAACACGAAATGCACTTTTTGAAATTATCTCTCTGACTAAATTTACATGGATAAAAGCCTGATCTACTTCAACTGATGGGAAAAGTATTACAAACTCTTCTCCACCATATCTATAAGCTTTTCCACCACCACTTACTTCAGATAGTTTTGTAGCCACCATTTTTAAAACATCATCACCAGTATCATGCCCGTAAGTATCATTAAACTTTTTAAAAAAATCTATATCTAACATTGCAAAAGAGTATTTCATACCAAGCTTTGCCATATCTTCAACCAAGGCTCGACGACCTGGTAATTCTGTTAGTTCATCATAAAAAGCAAGTCTATAAGATTCTCGTATTAAAAGTGTGAAAATAATAATACTTATGAGCAAAAGTGAGATTTCACTGGCATGTGGAGTTTTTAAAAAATACAAACCTGCATAAAAACTGATTGCTATCATTAAAAAGGAGCTATTATAAACTAAGTATCTATTAAATAGCACCAACCCACTAAGCACAAAAAATACAAAAATTCCAACAACTGCAGATATATCTTTTAATGGATAAAGGGAAATGGTAAATATTTTTATATCTATAAACTCTTTAATATTGGTATGTGGATAATTGATAAAATAAAGAACTATCCCTATCTCTAATGCGAAAAAAACTATCTTGGATATACCCCAGATTGAGAACAGTCCCCTCTCTTTTAAAAGTAAGAATATTAAAAGATGCAGAGGAAAGAGTATAGATGCATACATAAATAAAGCAGTGGCTTTTGTAGCATTAAAATACTCAAACCCTATATGCATAAGCACTAAGGGAATTATGATAAATATAAATCTATTTCTATTAAAGTGCCAAGAAACCCACAATATAAGTATGCTTATAGCATAAAAAATATATGGGGCTAATGAAAAAAGTATCTTTGGTATAATTTCTTGATAAACAACTACTCCACCAAGAACTAAAGATATTAGCAGTGGAATTAAAATATTTACAAATATAGCTTTAAAAGAGTTCATTCTTAACCTATTAAAATTTCACTATAAAATTATGATTTTTTCAAAAATTTTGTAAGAATTTGGATTTTAACACCGTTTACACGACCTTCAATAAGTTCTGCATTATCTGGAACTAAACCAATATTACGAACTGCTGTTCCTCTTTTTGCTACAAAAGTTGTACCTTTTACATCTAAATCTTTTGTAATTACAACTGTATCACCAACAGATAAAACTACTCCATTTGCATCTTTATGAATAACTTTTTCACCAGATTCTAATCCAGACTCTGCCCACTCTCTCTCATCATCTTCAAGGTACATCATATCAACTAAATCTTGACGACCAAGTTGATTTAGCAGTCTAAAAGTCAAAACCTTTACAGCAGAGTTTTCACTCCACATGCTATCATTTAAACAGTTAAAGTGATTTTCATC
>JAGGWE010000047.1 GCA_021157665.1 Sulfurimonas sp. | reverse complement strand
CCATTTTGATGATACCATCGCTCAAACTGTGTTAAATCAACTCCACTAGCTTTACTCATCGCCCAAAGAAAATCATTTGTTGTAACAGCTTGTCCATCAAACGATTTAAAGTATAAATCTGTTGCTTTTCTATAATTCTCTTCACCTAGTAAGGTGTAAATCATACGAATAACCTCAGCACCTTTTTCATAAACAGTAGCAGTATAAAAGTTATTCATAGAAATATATGATTCTGGTTGAATAGGGTGTGAAGTTGGTGAAGCATCCTCTACAAACTGTCGCTCACGAAGGGCTTTTACATCTTCTATTCGCTGAACCTCTTTAGAGTTTAAATCAGCAGAGAAACACTGATCACGAAAAACAGTAAGCCCCTCTTTTAGAGTAAGTTGAAACCAATCTCGGCATGTGATACGATTTCCAGTCCAGTTATGAAAATACTCATGAGCAATAACTGACTGAATCCCCATAAAATTAGCATCACTTGCTGTATCTTCATCTGCTAAAACATAAGCAGAGTTAAAAATATTTAAGCCCTTATTTTCCATCGCTCCCATGTTAAAACTATCAACAGCTACGATATTATAAATCTCTAAATCATACTCGCGACCATATTTTTCTTCATCCCAACTCATAGCCTCTTTTAATGACTTCATGGCATGTGAACATTTAGATTCATTTCCCAAATCACAATAGATATTTAACTCAACTCTCTCTCCACTAGCAGTTGTAAACTCATCATTTACACAGCCTAAATCACCAGCAACTAAAGCAAAAAGGTAAGCTGGTTTTGGATGTGGATCGTGCCAAGTTGTTCCATGTTTACCATTTAAAAAATCATGGCAGTTTCTTTTATTTCCATTACTTAATAAAATAGGATACTTATCTTGCTCGGCTACAACAGTTGTAGTAAAAACAGCCATAACATCAGGACGGTCAAGGTATGGAGTTATACGACGAAACCCCTCTGGCTCGTTTTGAGTACAAAAAATAGAGCCTGATTTATAAAGTCCTTCTAACTCTGTGTTGGTTGACGGATATATTTTATTTTTAATTTTTAGAGTAAAAGATTTGGGAACATTAAAAACTGTTAATTTCTCATCTTTATAATCATATCTAGTATCTTTTAATTTTAAGTCATTTATCCATAACTCTACAAGTTCTAAATCTATACTATCTAACTCAATATCTTTTGAATTATCATCTAACTTTACAATATTCATAACATTGGTTACGATTGTATATTCTTCTTGAAGTTCAAAAAGTAAATCTACATCTTTAATCTTAAATACTGGCTTTTTATAATCTTTTAAATATATAGCTTTTACATCGTTCATAATTATCTCTCTTTTTTATATATTTTTGATATACACTCTCTAGTGATATTTTCTTTCCATATACCTTTTCTTAACATCTTTGCATTTAGCTGTGACTTAAAAAAATTGTATTCATATTCATCATCTTTTAACAATGGTTTTCTAACTGCTAACCCCTCTTCAAGAAGAAATTCAGACAAAGATTTTTCTCCATCAACACTAATTAAACACCTATTATCTTTAAATTTAATTCTATATAATTGCATAATATTAAGCTTTGAGAAAGTGTAATACTTTAAATCTGCACTTTTTTTATAGAATTTTAAAATATTTTTTTTACATTCAGAATTAAACAACTTATCATTATATAACTCATCAATCCCTATAACACCATAAGGCTTACACTCAAATTTATAATTACCTATTTTAAAGTGTTGTACATCATTAGATTGGATATCTGTTAAAAGTGCCATAATAGGTTCTTTAGAGATTAAAGATTGTGTTAAAAGTAAAAGCAAAATAAAAATATATGAAATTTTAGGCATATAAGATTTTAACATGTTATAATTAACTTATGGATGATTTTAAATTAAAACTGGTTCTTGCAAGCCTGATGGCTGTCGTATTTTCTTTTATATTTATACTATTAGCTTTTGTATTACCAAGTAAAGAGAAGGTTATTGTAGAAAAAGTACCAAAGGGTAAGTTAGAACAAATTTCCCATTCAATCAAAAATAAATAATTTAAAATGAAGGTTAATGAGTGCTAAAATAGCACTCATTATATTTAACTCCCTAAAGAGCCTTACCCATAATTCTATTTAATCTTGAAATAAAATCAGCAGTATCACTTAACTCTTGTCCATCAAAAAGTTTTGCTTGATCAAGAAGTACATGTGCTGCATCATTTACAAGGTTTTGATCAGCTGAATCTTTTAGTTTTTTAAGAAGTTCATGATTTGGATTTATTTGTAAAATCGGAGCTGGTTCTGGAGTATCACCACCTTGTCCCATCTGCTTCATCATTTGAGCCATCATATAAGATGGATCTTCTTTATCAACTTTAATTGCAACTGGAGAATCAACTAAATCAGAAGTAGTCTCAACAGATTTAACTGCATCACCTAAAGCATCTTTAAACTCTTTTGCTAAACCTTCATAAGTTTTTGCAACTTCCTCTTCAGCTTTCTTTTCCTCTTCAGTTTCTTCAAACTTAGCATCAGCAACAGGAACAAGTTTATACTCTT
>JAGGWE010000142.1 GCA_021157665.1 Sulfurimonas sp. | reverse complement strand
GTTTTCCAATGGCTCTATTGATATAAGAAGGAAGAAGCCCCAACCATATGTCAATCATTATTCGTTTCATATCATAGATCCCGAATGGGGGCATATAACGATTAAGCTCTGTCCCCATCCCCCTTTTAATGCGCAAGTTATATTAAATGGTCATGAATATGTCATGATACAAGCTAAAAAGAAACATATTGACTTTATTAAGGAAGACAATTGTTTTACACATATTTCCAATGCTCATGACCTGGTGAAAGTCGCAGACACCATGAGGGCTTCAGGCTCTGTAGGGCGCTTGATCCAGGTGTGTGAGCATTGGATTTACTCGGCCTGTTTGTGCTATGCCCTTGACTTTCAAGAACAGGAGCAAAGTGGTTTTCTCTATTCCTATTCCATTTACCAGGTCGAGTATAGCCGCAATCTCCTTTTTAAGCGGGGGCGCTTTCTGGACCAGGTGTTTAACGGCGCCATTGATCGCAGCCGTGCACTGCTTGATATAAAAACAGTAAGGACTATTTTTGGTTATAAACATCGTCCTTGCCGGAAACATAAAAGTGGGAAAAGACCACGTTTCGAAGTCGCGGTCGAGAAACCTGCCTATAACTTGACAGTCTTTAAGGTTCACCATGGAAGGCTGACTGTTAAGATGTATAGCAAAGGCGAGCGTGTGCTTAGAATCGAAGCGGTTGCCCACAACACAAGAGATTTGCGTTGTGGAAAAGTGATCGAAAGATTCCCGCATATCATTGAAGCCCTGAAAATAATCCTGGAACGATTTCTTTCTGTCTTGCGCGCTGTAGATGTATCTTTTATCGGCAGTGATGTTGTTGAGAGTTGGTCTGTTCCTTCGCACATTGGCGCTGTCAGGGTAAGCGGACTGAATATCAACCAACCTCGCATTCTTGCTGTAATGGAGGCAGTTATAGCGCTTTCGACAAAGCCGAGAGGTTTTACATCCCTGGAGCTCGCTGAAAAAGTAAAAGAAAAACATGGAAACACTGACCTTCCTTACAGCTCTCGACAAGCCGGTTATGACTTGAAAAAAATGCGGGGCAAGAAGCTCGTAGTTTTGCCAAAACACTCTCATCGCTATGAAGTTACTCCTGATGGTTTAAGGATGATAGTGGCATTCATGGTCTTGCGTGAAAAGGTGATGTGTATATTTTACTTCTGATTATTTCCCTAAGCTATATGATTATGCAGTTGAACTCATTAAAATGGGCAAAGCATATGTTGATAGTTTAAGCGAAGAAGAAATTCGTGAATATCGTGGGACTGTGACAGAAGCAGGAAGACGCAGTAAATATGCTCAGCGTAGTGTTGAAGAAAATTTAGACCTATTTGAGAGAATGAAAAAGGGTGAATTTAAAGACGGTGAACATGTACTAAGAGCCAAGATTGATATGAGTGCTGCTAATATGAAAATGCGAGATCCACTTTTGTATCGTATTAGACACACGCATCATTTTAGAGCAAAGAATGAGTGGTTTATTTATCCAATGTATGACTTTGCTCACTGTTTAGCTGACTATATTGAAGGCATTACCCACTCTATTTGTACACTAGAGTTTGAAAACAATCGTGATATTTATAATTGGGTACTAGATACTCTTGAACTTGAATTGCCGCGTCCTTACCAACATGAGTTTGCACGACTAGGTATTAACTATACGGTTATGAGTAAAAGAAAGCTTTTGGAATTAGTTGAAGGTGGACAAGTTAGTGGTTGGGATGATCCTCGTTTGCCAACGATTGCTGGATATAAAAGAAAAGGTTATACTCCAGAAGCTATTTTAAACTTCTGTGATTCAGTAGGTATAGCAAAAGCAAACTCAATGGTTGATGTTGCACAGCTTGAATTTTGTATTAGAGACGATTTAAATAAAAAAGTGCCTCGTGTTATGTGTGTACTTGACCCACTAAAAGTTACAATTGAAAATTATGAGGGTAGTGAAGATATTGATGCTTCATACTATCCAGATGATGTACCTAAAGAGGGCTCAAGAAAGCTACCTTTCTCTCGTGAGATTTATATTGAGCGTGATGACTTTAATGAAAATCCTCCAAAAGGCTACTTTCGTCTTACACCCCAACAACCAGTAAGACTTAAACATGCTTATATCATCTCTTGTAAGGAAGTTATTAAAGATGCTAAGGGCAATATTATAGAGATAAAAGCTCAATATTACCCTGAATCTAAAAGTGGTTCAGACAGTAGTGGTATCAAGGTTAAAAGTGCTATTCAATGGGTGAGTGTAAAAGAGGCTAGAAAAGTTGAAGTAAGACTTTATGATAGATTGTTTTCTTGTGAAGCCCCAGAGGGGATAGAAGATATAAATCCAAATTCTTTGAAAATTATTAAAAATGCTTTTATTGAACCTGCTGTTATAACTGAGAAACCTGATGAAAGATTTCAGTTTGAAAGAGAGGGTTATTTTTATGCTGATCCAATTGATTATACTGATGAGAAACCTGTTTTTAATAAAATTGTAGGACTTAAAGACTCTTGGGCTAAAAAGACAAAAATAACTAAAGATAAACCTAAACCTCAAGCTAAAAAAGTACAAATAGATGGTGAAGTAGTGCCTATGAGTGAGGTTCAAAAGATACTATTTGATAAGTACAATTCAGAGCTTGGACTAAATAGTGAAGTAGCTAATACCTTAGCTCGTGATGAAAATCTTTCACATATTTTTGAAGAGACTTTGCTGGTTCTTAACTCTCCTGTAAATCTTGCTAATATTATAGTAGGTGAGGTAGCTAAAGAATTAAAAGAGAAACAAGTAAGTGAGCTAAAATTTACTCCAAAGCAGATAGCAGAACTTATTAAATTACTTGATGATACGACTATATCAAATAAAATTGCTAAACAAGTATTTGAAGAGATGGCAAAATCTGGAGAAAATCCAACAAAAATAGTTGAAGATAAAGGACTTGTGCAGATAAGTGACCCATCTATAATTTCACCTATTATTGATGAAATAATTGTAAAAAATCCAGACAATGTTGCTAAGTTTAAAGCAGGTAACACCAAACTTCTAGGCTTCTTTGTCGGACAAGTGCTAAAAGCTACAGGTGGTAAAGCAAATCCAAAAGTGGTTAATTCCCTTGTGGCACAGAAGTTGAAATAATATGGAGTGGTTTTCTTGGGGTGATGAGGCATTTGCTAAGGCTGAAAAAGAAAATAAAGCTATATTTATAAGTATCGGTTACTCATCATGTCATTGGTGTCATGTTATGCAAGAAAAAGTATTTGAGAACCAAGAGTGTATAGATATTTTAAATGATAGTTTTGTTTGTATCAAGGTTGATAGAGAAGAGAGACCAGATATTGATAAACATTTTCAAGCAGTTCATCAGTTGTTAAACAATCGTGCTGGTGGATGGCCTTTGTCTATTTTTTGTACACCACAAAATAAGCCATTTTTTGCAGGAACTTATATACCACCAGAGTCAAAAGCTGGAAGTATTGAGGGGATGGGATTTGTTGAACTTACTAAACTTATCGCTTCAAAAGTTGCTGATAATGATGAGACACTATATAAAAATGCTGATGAGGTGGAGGACTTTTTAGATAAAACCTCTCATCCTAAAGAGGCAAGCGTTTTAAAAGAGGATTTTGTTAAGAACTTTATGTATCAGGTTAAAAATAATTATGATACTAGAGATGGTGGTTTCTCAGTTGCACCAAAATTCCCACATGCCAGCACTTTAAATACTTTGATGGTTATAGATAGATTGTATGATGATAAAGCTGCTAAAGCTATGGTTATAAATACATTAAACTCTATGAAAAAGGGTGGAATGTATGACATAGAAAATGGTGGTTTTTTCCGTTATTCAGTTGATAATGAATATAAAATTCCATATTATGAGAAGATGCTTTATGATAATGCGCTTTTATGTGAAGTTTATACAAAGGCTTATATCACATATAAAGATGAATCTTATTTAAAGATTGCAAAGGGGTGTGCTGATTTTTGCTATAACTTTATGAGTGAAGATAAGCTTTTTTATAGTTCTTGTAGTAGGAAAGATGAGCATTGTTTAACTTATGATTATGATAAAAAAATTCAAACTTCATGGTCTGCTATGATGATTAAGGCTCTTTTTACTCTTGGACAATTGGATTCTAAATACACTAAAAGAGCAGAGGATAGCTTAAAAGCT
Organism: Sulfurimonas sp.; assembly: GCA_021157665.1. GTDB lineage: Bacteria > Campylobacterota > Campylobacteria > Campylobacterales > Sulfurimonadaceae > Sulfurimonas. The sequence continues at coordinate 1,690 of JAGGWE010000142.1, read as the reverse complement.
TTACTTGATACTTTATATATTGATTCTAAACTTTATCATACAACTTTAATACATAAACAGCCAAAAGTTGGTGCATTTTTAGAAGATTATGCATTTATCTCTCAGGCACTTATATCAGCATATAAATTTACTCAAAATGAGATTTATTTAATAGATGCTCAAAGATTTACAAATTCTGCTTTAACAGAGTTTTATAAAAATGGAATTTGGAATTTTAGCAGTGGAGAGTTTGTAACAAAAGCTGATATATATGACAATACTTATACAAGTGCTGTAAGTGTTATGGTAGATGTGATGCTATCTCTTGGTACTTTACTCAAGGATGAAAAATATACTCACTTTGCTTTTAAAACTATGGAGTATAACTCTTTTGAACTTGGAAGAAAACCAGTTCATTCCCCTATGATGTTAACTCAGATGTTAAGATATTTAAAAGAAAAAAAGTTATAATAAGCAAAATAAATTCTAGGGGATAAAAATGAAAGCAATAACTTTAGTAGTTTTAATCTTAGCTGCAACAATATTCACGGCATGTGAGCGTAATGATTATCAGCATCCTGGGTATAGAAGTGGAAAATATAAATAGAAATTTGAAAGGTAGTTTATGTTAAAAGATTTGAACAAATATATATTTATGGTTAAACTTGGGTACAAGTATATAAATATATTTAAAAAAACTTTTTTTCATCCTTTTATTACATTAAAAGCAGGATATAAACAACTCTCAATTAATAGACAAGCATACTCAAATGAGGTGTTCGATTTTTTAAATCTTGAGGTTGAGGTTATCGGTAAAATACCTTCAAGAGATAAAATTTTATATGCGATTAATCATCGTTCTTTGCTTGATATTATGGTAATGGAACATATATTTTCAAAACATAATAAAAATGGAACATGGATAGCTAAACAAGTGCTTTTTGATAACTCTTTTTATGGTAAATTTTTTCAATATAGTGGTTGTATGAGTGTTGATTTAAATAATGGAAGAGGGATGTTGAAGTTTTTTAAAAATATGAAAAAAACTTTAGCAAAGGTTGATGATTTAAATATTTATATCTTTCCTGAGGGTGAGAGAAATAAGAATAAATGTATGGGTGAGTTTCAAAGTGGAGCTGAGAAAATTGCAAAAGCAAATAAGCTTGATATTGTTCCAGTTTTTATAGATGATAGATTAGAAGTTGTTTTTGAAGAAGCACCATTTAAAGAAAAAAGAAAAGTAAAAGTATATTTTGGTGAGATTGTCACTGAAAATAATTTAGAGTTTAATTATAAAGCTTTATTAAATATTGCAGGAAAGGGTGATTGTGAAGAATAGTATGCGATTAGGTGTAAATATAGACCATGTAGCAGTTTTAAGAGAAGCTAGACGAGTTAATGATCCAGATATTTTAAATGCTTTGTTTGTTGCATGTTCAAATGGTGCAGAGCAAATCACGATTCATTTGAGAGAAGATAGACGACATATCCAAGATGTAGATGTTAAAAATATTATGATGCACTCTACTTTACCAGTAAACTTAGAGTGTTCTATCAACAAAGAGATTTTAGATATTGTTGCTAAAGTAAAACCTCACAGAGCGACACTTGTTCCTGAAAAGAGGGAAGAGGTTACAACCGAGGGTGGACTTGATATTTTTGGTAGTGAAGATGAAGTTAGATACGCGATAGAGCAACTTCATGACGCTAT
>JAGGWE010000119.1 GCA_021157665.1 Sulfurimonas sp. | reverse complement strand
TGTAATCGTATTAGATTAACAGCAGAGGGAAATCTTATCCCATGTTTATATTTTGATGAATCTATGAGTATTGCAGAGTCGGTTAGAAATGGAGACATAAAAGCTGCTACAGAAGTTTTAAGAGAGGTTGTTAGAACTAAACCAGAAAAAAATCGCTGGGGTGGAGATGATGGCGAAGCATCAAGCCGTGCTTTTTATGAGACTGGTGGGTGATTAACTACACAGAGCGAAGATAAATCATCGCTTCCAAGAGAGTGGATAAACCCAATATGGAACCGATGCTTTAGCTTCGGAAGAGTTGGTAGAGAGGTTTGAACTCATCTGCCAATACAAGAGCGAAGATAAATCATCGCTTCCGTAGAGACTTCGGAACCGATGCTTTAGCTTCGGTATGAACCTTCATAATCTATCTAAGGGGAAGTAAAATTAAAACACATATCAAACTTCCACATATCGATGCTATTGGAAGTTATCAATTTATAACCTTTAGAACAGATGATAGTGTTGATAGCTATGTAAAAAAACTCCTTTCTCAAAATAATATAAAAAATAGTATCATTCAATATCAGGTTGATAACTATTTGGATAGTTCTATTAATGGTTGTTACTTTAATGATAAAGTGCTAGAATATTTTTATACCTTTTTGAAAGAGCAAGATAAGACTTTATATGATTTGATATCGTTTGCTATAATGCCAAATCATGTTCATATTTTATTTAAACAGTTGCAACCAATCTCAGAAGTTATAAGAGTATTAAAAGCAAAAAGTGCTATAAATATAAATAAGATTATGAAACGAAAAGGGAAGTTTTGGGCTAGAGAGTATTTTGATAAAGTGATTAGAGATGAAGTTCATTTTGAAAAAGTTTATCGATATATTTATGAAAATCCTCTGAAAGTTGAACTTGGATTGAAATTTCGTTATTATTCTATTTATGAGGATTTAGATGCTGATATGCCAATAATCTAGCGAAGATAAATCATCGCTTCCAAGGAGATTTTGGAACCGATGCTTTAGCTTCGGAAGAGTTGGTAGAGAGGTTTGAACTCACCTGCCAACACAAGAGCGAAGATAAATCATCGCTTCCGAGGAGATTTTGGAACCGATGCTTTAGCTTCGGCTAGTCTTAGATAAAACAAGGTGGATTTAGTTGTATTTAGTAGAACATTTTTATAGCATTCAAGGTGAGGGTAGATATACTGGGACTCCATCGCTTTTTATAAGACTTGGTGGATGTAACATGAAATGTGAAGGTTTTGGCTGTTCTGAGACTGCTCCAGATGGTGTAGAAGTACAAGGTTGCGATACCGTTTATGCTGTAAACAAAGAGCATTTCTCACAAAACTGGATACCTATCACAAAATCTAGTGAACTATTAAATATTTTAGATTTGTATGAATTACCTCGGCATGTGGATATTGTCCTAACTGGTGGGGAACCTTTAATATATGCAAATGATGAGATATTTATAGAGTTTTTAAATACTTTACATGAAAATGGTCATAGAATTTGTTTTGAAACAAACGGCTCTTTGGGAGTTGATTTTCAGAAGTATCCAGTTTATAAAGAGTGTATTTTTGCTCTTTCAGTAAAACTTTCTAACTCAAACGAACCACTTAAAAAGAGAGTAAATGGAGATATTATTTATTCTCTTGCTACAAATTCAAAAGAGGCTTTTTTTAAATTTTCAATAGATGCTGAGTCTATAACTTTAGGGCTTGAAGAGGAGATAAACGATATTTTAATCCATTCACCTTTAACACAAGTATATTGTATGCCTGTTGGTGGAAGTAAGCAAGAAGTTGAGAAAAATACAGAGCCCTTAATAGAATTTTGTAAGGCAAAAGGATATAATTTTTCAGATAGATTGCATATAAGAATTTGGGATCAAAATAAAGGTGTATAGAGGAGTATGTTGTGATTATTAGAAAACTTTTTAAATTTGAAAGTGCTCATATAGTTCGTGGATGTTCTACTGTAAGATGTAGAAGCTCACTTCATGGACACTCTTATAAAGTTGAACTACTTTTTGAATCAGATTTTTTAGATAACGGGCAAATGGTTTATGATTTCGGACTTATGAAGCAAAATATGAAAGCATTAGTTGATAGTTTTGATCATGCAGTAGCTATTTGGAACGGTGATGATGAAGAGTATATAAAAGATATGCAAAAACACTCTGATAGATGGGTACTTTTACCAATCTCTCCCTCAGCCGAGCAATTTTCCCGTGTAATATTTGTGATGATTGATAAACTTTTAAAACAAACAAACTCTATTAATGGCGAAAAAAATGTAAAACTTCATAGTATTATAGTTCATGAAACAGCGACAGGATATGCTCAATGTTTCAGTGAAGATGCTTATAGTAAAAAAATGGGTTTAATAGATTTAGAAGAGATTGTTTTTTCTGATGTGATTAAAAATGACTGGGGAGATAGTGAACTTTTTGAGAAACTTAAAAGAGGTGAGAGCTTTTTGAATTCTTGTAGTGTTTAGATTTTTATGATATAATACTTGCTGATGAGTAAGCTTTTCATATATTTTATGGGGCTGTAGCCTAGAGGATTAATTACCCTCTAGGCTTTTTTTTTGTCTATACAAAATCAGTCCCTAAAATATATGAAAAGGGGATTTTTATGAATAAGTTATTACTCATCATTTTACTTATCTGCATCTTTGCACCTAAGTTATTATGACTTATTCAGGGGATTCTTCCCCTGTCCCCAACTATCTTCCACTAACCAAATCACTTTTATTTTCAGATGTAAACCCAAATCTAGTAGAAATTACTTTTACTTCAGTCCCACATGCCAAGAATCCACATTTTTCATCTACCATAATATATGAGTTTGAAGTAGCAAGTGGGGATACCATCCCTGGAGCGAAGTTGTTATGCGGAGTGAAAAATTCTCCATCAAAAAAACCTGGTACTAAACTTCTTCTTCCCGCTTTTAGTTTATAGTCATCTTTCATCTTTGCTTTTATAGTGTTTATATATTTATTTGTTTGTCCACTTAAAGCTAAAATAATACTTTGCCCAAAGAGTTCAAAGTTAAGAGCCGCTGCTAATGGATTTCCAGGTAGATTTAAAATCATAGTATCGCCGATTTTTCCAACAGTTGTTGGTTTACCTGGTTTTATCTCTATTTTGTCAAAAAATATATCGTATCCAAAAGCCCCAAATGCCTCTTTTGTATAATCAGCATCGCCAACACTAACTCCACCACTTGTGATAATCATGTCACTATCTAAAGCACTTTTAATATGCTCTCTAATATCTTCTAAAGTATCAACTGCTGTTCCGATAAAGTCAACTTCACATCCAAGCTCTAAGGCACGAGAGTAAAAAGTTGGAGAATTTGTATTGTAGAGTTGGTATGCTTCTACATTTTCAAAATGCATTTTTAATTCACTACCTGAACCAAAAAGTGAGATATGTGGTTTTTTATATACTTTGATGTGGCTAATACCCTGAGAAGCAAGTAAAGTTATATGATGAGCATATAGTTTTTCACCATCATTTAAAAGTTTAGTATCACTTTTTATATCTTCACCACAATATCTCACATGTTTCATACTGCTTAATTTTTGAGGTAGTTTAACTCCATTTTCACACTCTATTGTATCTTCTGATGGAACTATACATTCACAACCCTCTGGAATTCTCGCTCCGGTCATAATTTTGATTGCATCTCCACATGCCAAGACTTCATGAGAATCATCGCCCGCAAAAATTGTATGGTTTACTTTTACACACTTACCTGCATCTGAGAGTTTTACAGCATATCCATCCATTGCAGAGTTATCATAAGGGGGTAAATTATGTGTGGCAACAACATCCTCGGCTAAAATATATCCTAAAGCAGATTCAATAGGTAAAAGTTTTTTAGATTTTTTATTTGTGTGTTTATAGATAAGTTCTAGTGCATCTTCTATTTTTATTGCCATTATATACTCCGTTGTGTAAAAATTATAGTAAAATTCCATTATGAATGAAATGTATGAGATGAGTATTGTAACACATTACTATAGTGTTATTGGAATTTTAATGGTAATTTTTGTGAATGCTTTTGTGCTGATTAAGGCAACAGAGCTAATAAAATATAAAAGACAAATGTCTATATTTACACCTATTGGCTCTTTAGCTATTGGTGGAATACTTTTTACTGGTATTGTTATGATGGCTGCAAAGCATCTTGATTTTACATTAGAAAATATTATTATGATAGCTTTTGCTATTACTATTATTTTTTTAGAGGTAAGAAGACTTAAGGGTTTAAAATATATGAATCCTAAAAAAGAGCGAGCATTAGAGGCTTATAAACCTTTTGCACTTAGAATATTGCAAATAGAGTTTCTTTTAGCGATAAGTATCTCAATTTGGATGTGGATTTGATATATATCCTTTTAGATTCTAAACCTAAAGAGGAATTTTCCATAAAAGGTGAGATTTTTAAATATCTAGTAAAAGTACGACGACATAATGAGGGTGATGAGATAAATTTTCGCTCAAAAGATGAGCTAAAAACTTTATATAAATATAAAATTAGTGCAATTGATAATCGTTTACTTAAACTTGTTTTAGTTGAAAGTTCTATAAATGAAGTAAAAGCTAAAAAGAGTTTACATATCGGTTGGTGTGTGATTGATACAAAGTCTATTGAAAAAGTTTTATCATCTCTTAGTGAGATTGGAGTTGAAAAAATTTCTTTTATCTTTTGTGATAGAAGTCAGAAAAATTTTAAACTTGATTTAAAAAGGTTCGAGAGAATTTTAGAAGCTTCAATGCAACAATGTGGAAGAAGTTCTTATATAGAGTTTGATAGTTTTAAAAATATCAAAGAGTTTATTACACAATATCCACATGCCAAAGTATTTGATTTTACGGAGAAAACTTTAGATGATTATTCTGAAATAGACACTATTTTAGTTGGTTGTGAGGGTGGTTTTTCAACTTCTGAAAAAGAGTTTTTAAAAACTCAAGATGTATTTAGATTAGATACCCCTATGGTGCTTCGCTCAGAGAGTGCTGTTATGGCAGTAGCTAGTAAAATTATCCTTTAAGAAAAATTTCGGTATAATCCCACTTCACAAAATCTGCCCCCATACGGATTTAAAAAATATATAGATATTCGTACCGAGACGAGTGTCAAAAGGTAAAAAAATGAAAAAAGATATACACCCAAACTTCGTAGATTGTACTGTAACATGTGCATGTGGAAATACATTTCAAAACAAAGCTGCTCAAGATACGCTTAAAATTGACATCTGTTCAGAATGTCACCCATTTTTCACAGGTTCTGAGAGAATGGTAGATACAGCAGGTCGTATCGAGAAATTTAACGCTCGTTACGCTAAAAAATAGTAATAACTTGCTAAGCCTAGTTCCAACTCCGATTGGAAATATAGGCGATATGTCATTGAGAGCGATTGATGCTCTCAAAGATGCTGATATACTCCTTTGCGAAGATACTCGCGTTACAAAAAAACTTATCCACATTTTAAAAGAACGATACAATACAGCTTTTAAAGAAAATCAAGAATTTATCTCACTTCACTCACACAATGAAAAATCTTTTGTTGAAAAACTAGAACCATCTTTTTTTGAGCAAAATATTGTTTATGTAAGTGATGCTGGGATGCCAGGAGTTAGTGACCCTGGACAAGTTTTAGTTCGTTACTGTATAGATAATGGTGTAGCATATGATATTTTCCCTGGTGCTAATGCACTTTTAACTGCGTTTGTGGCGAGTGGATTTGTAGAAACGCAGATGCTTTTCTTTGGTTTTTTAGACCATAAAGGAAGTTCAAGAAGTAAACAACTCCAAGAGGCACTTCATAATGGCTACACAACTATACTTTATGAGTCACCTCATAGGCTAGATAAACTTCTTCTTGAAATCGCTAAAGAGGAACCTACAAGAGAGATTTTTTTAGCAAAAGAGTTAACTAAAAAATATCAAAGATACCTGCATGGAACGGCTGATGAGGTATTTAAAAAACTTGATGGAAACTACAGAGGTGAGTGGGTTGTTGTTATAAAAGCAGGTGAGTCTTACTCTGCTTCTGCAATAACTCAAAATGATATTTTAGCACTTGATTTACCTTTAAAAGTCAAAGCAAAACTTATTTGTAAAATCACTAATGAGAACACAAAAGAGTGTTATCAACGACTTTTGCCATTATAAACATCATGGCTCAAGTAATTAGTTTAAGGCATATAGGAACCGATGGCTTGCCTTCGCTTTATACTTTTATTCTGTATATCTCTGCCGAAGGCAAGCCATCGCATCCATATTTTGTATGAATCAGCCGTGGGATAGCAATATTCAAATAATCTCACTTTAATTTTTTTTAGATAGAATGTCCTTATGTTAATTTATGCAAAACAACCAATATATTATTTAATAAACAACTATCCGCAGATGATAAAGACTCTTTATCTTGCAAAAGAGATTGAGAAAAAAGAGTATTCTCGTCTCATGAAAATGGGCTTTGAAGTAAAAAGAGTCCCAAATGAAGCTGCACAAAAAATGTGTAAAAATGCTGCTCACCAAGGTTTTCTCGCTGAAGTTAGTGATTATAAACCATACACCTATCAACTATTTCTAAATAAAAAATTTGTGTTAGTTCTATCTGGACTGACAGATATCGGAAATATCGGTGCAATTGTAAGAAGTGCTTATGCTCTTGGTGTTGATGGAATCATCGCCTGTGGAGTAAAGCAGTTGCCCTTTGATGGGATAACTCGCTCAAGCACTGGTGCCTTGTTTGATATGCCTTTCGCAATAGAACAAAATGTTCATGATGTTTTAAATGATTTCAAAATGTCTGGTTTTACTATCTATGGTGCAGATATGGGTGGTGAAGATATCAGAGATGTTCAAATCGCTGATAAAAGAGTTCTAGTTCTTGGTAGTGAAGGGGAAGGGCTAACTTCTCGTGTTGTATCAAAACTAGATAAAGTTGTTAGTATAAAAATGGCTAATGAATTCAACTCTTTAAATGTCAGTGTAGCTGGAGCAATCTTGATGGATAGAATGAGAATGGGAGATAACTAATGGGTGATTCTATAAGTGTTTTAAAAGAGATAGGTGTACAAAAAATCCATAATGATACTCATATATCTAAAGAGTATGTTCAAGCCATAGTTTATGAAGCTTTTGATGAGGTTAGTAGTGTCCAGTTTAATGGCTTTATCTCTATACTTGAGAGAGAATATGATTTAGATTTAAGTGATTTAAAATCTAAAGGGAAAGCCTACTTTGAAGAGCAAAATTCTAAATCACAAGAAGAAAAGAAAGTTTTTGTTATTCCTCAAAAAAAGAAAAGTTACGGAGTTTTATATTTTACTTTAGTTGTTTTAGTCTTTTTATCATTTTTGTATTATGTTTTTGTGTATTCGGCTTCAACGATTATTACTATTGATAAAATTGATGATACAAAAATACAAAATGCACAAAAAAGTATAATAGATACCGTTGAAGTAAAGAGTGTTGTTAGTGATATTAATGAGACAAATAGTTCAAGTGAAATAATCGTAGCAGATTTGAATACAACTACAAAAGATGAAAATATTGAACTTGAAGTTATACAAGAAGAGCTTGAAGAAGAGGTATTAGAAGAGTTGAGAACTCTCAAAATTCTTCCAAAAAATAAAGTTTGGGCTGGATATATAAATATCGAAACAAATCAAAAATATCAAAAAATATTTAGAAAAGAGTTTGCTCTTGATATAGATAAAAACTGGTTACTTCTTTTTGGTGCTGGAACAGTTAAATTAG
>JAGGWE010000098.1 GCA_021157665.1 Sulfurimonas sp. | reverse complement strand
TTTAAAAGTACAAAAGTAAAAGGAAATGGGCTAGGGCTCGTTTTATCTCGTCAGATTGCTGAGGCTCATGGTGGCTATGTAAAGTTGATGGATGGGGATAAAAAAGTGTTCGAGATAGGATTGAAAATTTTTGATTAAAGTTGGAATATTTGTTGCTTTTTTATTTTTAATAAATCATGGAGTGTAGATATGAGAATGGAGGAAAAAAGTATAGTCTCACTTATAGAGTATGTTAAAATAGATAAATTTTATATCAGTTGTTATTTTAAATGTCCTGTAAAAGATAAGCTAGTTGTATCAACTGTACCCTTTGAGCCTTTTGATGGAAGTATTGAATTTACTTGGCAGGATATTTTGTTTCATCCTATAGGGTCGTATAATAGATATTACCATACCCCGATAACAATTTACTCAAATGATTGTCATAATACGCTAGTTTTAAAAGCTTTTAAAAAAGTTTCAAACTATTTTATATGGAATAATCAAGAAAATAGATATATTTACAATTAGGAAATTTATGAATAAAGAAAAAGTAGTTATACCCCGTGCAACACTAGATATATATAAATATGAAGAGGATGGACTCACTTATTATGAGTTTGATGCAACTCTTTGTCAGCCACCCGAACCGATGGTAAATGCTATGGTTTGTTTAAATTTACTTGAGAGTGAAAATGATAGACTTGTTGGGATATTTTTTCACGAGCCATCTATTTTATATGATAAAATCTCCTCGCATTTTTCACATCTTGCTACTGAATTAGAGAGTGGTGATGTTAGGATTGTTTTTAAAAAGAAGTAGAAATATATGGTCAGTTTAAACTGGGAAAATAAATCTAAATCTAAGAGTTTAGCAGATGGATTTAAAAATATTAAAAAGATAAGTAAAAAAGATGAAAATCTACTTATAAATGCAGATAATTTAGAGGCACTTAAGTCTTTAAGTTATGAGTATAAATCCTCCGTAGATGTAATCTACATAGACCCTCCCTACAATACAAAAAATCATAAATTTTTATATGATGACAAGTTTAAAACTCATGCTCTTTGGTTGGATTTTATATATCCTCGTCTTATCTTGGCATGTGGATTGTTGAGTGAAGATGGTGTTATTTTTATCTCTATTGATGATAATGAACTTGCTCATTTAAAACTACTTTGTGACGAGATATTTGGTGATGAGAATTTTATATCACAGTTTATTTGGCAGAAAAAAAACAAACCCTCTTTTATGCATAAAAAAGTGGCTCGTATGAGTGAATATATTTTGTGTTATGCAAAAGATATAGAAAAAGTACCAATGTTAAGTGTAGAAAATTCAAAGCCTGATAAAAAATATCCTCTTAATTTTAAAAATAATCCTAAAAAAGAGTTACTTTTTAAAGCTGGGCATGTGGAGTTTAACTTAGCTGATGGTTTGATAAAAGCCTCGGATATGTCAACTAAAACTATTGAGTGTAGTTTGCTTGATGATGTTGAGATAAAAAATGGTAAAAATATAGCAGATTTTAGAATGTATGGAAGTTGGAGATATACTCAAGAATATCTTGATGAACTTTTAAGTGATGGTGCAAAGTTAAGTGTTTGGGGAGTTCCATTTAGGGTTAATTTAGTAAAAAATAAAATAAAGTCAAAAATGATGAGTAATTTTTTAACAAAAGCCACATGCCACATGCCAACTTATGAAGATGCAAATAGCCAAATGATAGAACTATTTGGTTTTGAGGCATTTACAAAAGCAAAGCCTGTTGGACTTATAAAAACACTTATAAAATCAGTGACTTATAATAAAAAAGATGCCCTTGTTTTAGATTTTTTTGGAGGAAGTGGGACAACTGCAGATGCGGTAATGGAGTTAAACAAAGAAGATGATGGTAACAGAAAATTTATACTTATTCAAAGTAGTGAAAAGATAGATAAAAAGTATGAAAGTTTTAAAAGAGGGTACAAAACAGTCTATGAAATTATGAGTAAAAGAGTAAGTTTAATTGCTAGAAAATTGAAGGTAAATTTTACAGAAAGAAAGCTGTAATTAATTAACCCCTAAAGTAAGTTTATATCCAAGTCCATATTCAGTTTTTAAATAAACTGGTTTACTGCTAGCTACTTCTATTTTTTTTCTAATATTTTTTATATGGTTGTCCAAAAGTCTATGTGATTTCACTGATGTAATAGAATTTGTTAGTTGCTCTCTTGAGATTACTTGTCCTATATTATTTATAAAGTATGACAAAATATCAAATTCTAATGCAGTTAGTTGTAAAACTTCATCTTTAAAGTAAATGTTATTTGAATCAATTTTAAAGATAGTATCTTCCTCTGTAGGTACTAAGTTGATATTATCTTTTCTACTTAAAAGAGCCCATATTCTAGCTTCTAATTCTAAAAAATCAATAGGTTTTGTTATGTAGTCATTTGCACCATACTTGAAAGCTTTTACTTTAGTTTTTGTGTCATTATATGCACTTGTAACTATCGTTGGCACTGCTACACTGTTCGCAATACTACTAAGAAGATCAAATCCACTAAAATCTGGTAAATTAAGGTCAAGCAAAAGAAGATTATAATTATTATTTTTAAGATGTGCAATACCATCAGTAACCGTCAATACTGTATCAACTAAAAAGTCACAATCTTCTAAAAAAGATTTCATTAGATACGATGCCGTTTCATCATCTTCAACTATTAGTATTTTTGTATTTTTCATATTTACTCTTT
>JAGGWE010000076.1 GCA_021157665.1 Sulfurimonas sp. | reverse complement strand
TCTTAGATAAATGATATGTCATATCAATTCTTGCTTTATTATTTAATGCTTTAACAGTATACGTAGCATTTTGAAAATCAATATCTTTCCATTCAAGTGTAATAACTTCATTAAATCTTCTACCATGCATTAAAAACATAAATATTTCTCGTACGGGAGTTACAGGATAATTATTTAGTTTATTAAAGACTTCTTTTATCTCATCTATCGATAAATTTAAGCCTCGTTCATTATTAAGGGGTGGTAAGTCCTGTTGTTTTGCAGGAGAAGGGATATTAATTCCAAATTTCGCAGCCTTCATATTAAAAAACTTAAATACAGGATTTACGAATTGATACACTTTTCTTGATGTCCGTTCTGACAACCCTGCTCTTTTAATTACAACAGCTGCCTTTTGTATATCTTCTTCATCTATCATGCCTATTGGTTTTAATAATAAAGGTTTCAACCACTTATTATGAAACTGCTCTATATCTTTTCTGTTATAAGAGTTTTTATCAGCTCTTGCTTCATATTGTGCTACTTTGTAGTCTAAATATAATTGATACACATTTTCATACAGCATACCTGATGAAAAATCTTGTTTAACAAATTCTGAGTTAGACAGCTGATCCATAAGTTGTTCATATATTTTCGAAGATTTTTTAATTGCATCCAATAATGTAACTGTTGGCTCAAAGGTGATGGTCTTTTTAATTTGCTTTCTTTTGCCATTTATCATCTTAGCTGCTCTAATCTGAATCTTATAAGGTTTAATAAATGCTATATTAGAAGATATGATTTTGTTGTCTTTAATTTTAGTTGTTATGACTTGCCCATCATTAACATAACTTAATCCTGAAGTGTTATACTTCTTCAAATTGAAATTCATAATTCTAACACTCCTATAATATCAAAGTACACAATTAGGTACACAAACAACTGTGTACCTTTGTGATAATTATATATAGATGTAGTTTAAAGTTTCATTACAAAGCCCGTGGTTGCTATGCTTTCATAACAGTTATAGCTAATTATAGTTGAGTACTTATTTGGATTCAAAATCCGCCGCCTCACGGCTTAGGGGTTCAAATCCCCTCTCTGGTACCATTTCAAAACACTTAATAAATCCCTTAAACACTTATCTACTTTATTGCATTATGTAGCATTTATCAGCATCAAACTTACAAAAATATACATTTATTATATCTTTTAGATGTGATTTTTATTTCCACACTCTTATAAATATCGTGGTTTAGGGGGTTCACTACTCTCAATATTTTTGTCAAATTTGTCACATCATTAAATTAAAATGATATACTTATTCAATTTAAAATTAAGGAAAAAATTAATTTGATAGAACCTATTATAAAAAATCACATCCGATACTATAAAGGTAATATACCATTAATACTTAGTACACCACACGGTGGAGAGGTTACACCAGATGATATAGATGATAGAAATAGTGGTGTATTTGATTGGGATGATTATACTTTAGAATTGACTGAAGATATTGTTAATGAATTTTTTGTACAAACAGGTAAAACTCCTTATGTAGTTATTGGTGAAATCTCGAGAAAAAAAGTAGATTTAAATAGGCAAAGAGATGTAGCATATGAAGATGAAAAAGCAAAAGTAATTTATGATGAATTTCATCACTTAATACAAAAAAGTGAAAAAGAGATAGATAAAAAATTTGCGAAGGGATTGTACATAGATATACATGGACAATCACATCCAAAGGCTTATACAGAGTTTGGGTACCTTTTATTTAATGATATGTTAAAACTTGAAGATAGCCATCTTGAAGATTATCAAAATCAAACAAGTATAAGAACACTTTGTAGATTTTCTTCTGAGTCATTTTTAGAGCAGTTAAAAGGTCCACATTCTCTCGGTAGTTTGATGTGTAATGAAGGGTATGACTCTATTCCCTCTATGAAAATTCCCTATGCTATAGATGGAAACTATTTTGAGGGAGCTTTTGATACGATTAGATATGGTTCACTACAAGGTGGAAATATTAGTGGCATTCAGATAGAATTTCCCTATAAAAATATTAGAGATACTAAAGAGCATAGACAAAAATGTGCTTCATCATTTGTAAAATCTATCATAAAATTTATGAATGTGCATTTTGAGATAAATCTAAGGAGTTAAAGAATTAGTCTCCAACTCTTCAAAATGAACTTCATTTTTAGTGTTAAGAGAAATTAAGTGGTAAATCATTTTTTTAACAAAGAGTATCTCTCAATGGATGAGGTCTATAAGTACCTAACATCTTTACACTATTTGCAAAATAAGCCAACTCTTCTAGTGCTCTTTTTACATTTTGCTCTTGAGGATGTCCATCTATATCTATATGAAACTGTGAAATGCTAAGAGTTCCATTACCAGCATAACTCTCTATTTTAATAATATTAACACCATTAGTTGCAAAACCACCTAAGACTTTATAAAGTGATGCTGGGATATTACTCACTTCAAAAATTACAGAGGTTATATAACGCCTTTTTTTCTTAAATTTAGGGACTAAATACTCCTTAGAGAGTATAAGAAAGCGTGTAGTATTATTTTTTAAATCTTGGAATGCTTCATCTAAAATATCTAAATTATAAATCTTTGCTGCTAAACTAGAAGCGATTGCAGAGTGTGTTTTATCTTTCATCAAAAACAGCTCCTCTGCCGAACCTGCTGTATCAAATTTTGCTTTAGCTATTAAGTTGTTTTTATCAATATTTTGCTTACACTGAGCTAATGCTTGAGGGTGAGATGAGACGCTTTTTATATCTCTTATACTTGAACCAGGCAAAGCAAGTAAACAATGATTAACAGCCTCAAAATGCTCAGCAACTATGTAGAGCTTCATTTTAGGAATGAGCCTATAAATCTCCTCAACCCTTCCTGCAGTTGAATTTTCCATTGGAATCATTGCAATATCAGCTTTATTTTCTTCAACCAAATACATAGTGTCATCAAACGACTTACACGCAATAGCCTCATACTTAGGATACACATGATAACAAGCTAGATGGGAATAAGCACCCTTTACCCCTTGATAAGCAACTTTTTTCATTTTTCTCCTTCTTTTGAATTTCAAAATACTCGTTAACACAATGATACTCTTTAACTCTTTATTTACGATTTTATATTTTTAGAACATGATACAGGTATGTATTATCCTGAAAATGCAGGAAGACTTCAATCTATCTTAAAAGTCATAGAGTCACTTCGTGAATGTTTACTCTTAGTAAAGCCTAAATTTCATCTTCTGACTCACTATGTCTAAATCCTAGGATAGATACATTATCAAGATTTTCTAAAAATTCTATATTGTGTTGCTTCGCCCAAACAACAATATCACCATCCAACATAAGTAACTCTTCTTCACTGCATAAATCATTTCTAATCTCTATTAAATCAAAATCATCTTTTAACGATAGATAAAAATCACTATGCTGTAAATAAGATTCAAGATCTACGAGTGCTGTTACAACTTTATCAAATTCAGAATAATTTTTTCTAATCTGTTCTACTCTATCAAGCGAGTTTGAATTTTGCACATAACCACATAATCTTAACAATTCTTTTGATGTATTCATTTATCTCCTTAACATTGCAATGACATACAATAATTCTATAACTACTTACATTAAAAATATCTTACATCTATATTTATATTTTATGTACACCAATCAGAAAACTAGAATATTTGTGATTTTTTATCCCAAAGTGGTCACAGATTTCTCATACTAACAGTTATCACCAACTTATAAATTAACAACAGCCACTGCCTGTCCGTAGGCTATAGCACAATCATTACTTACAAAATCTTTTGCTAAGATGGCATGTGGGATTCTCTTCATAATCAATTTAAGTAAAACTCTATTTTGAAACACTCCTCCACTTAAAACTATTGGCAAGTTATATATTTTCCACATGCCATAAATAATTTCCACCAAGGTATTGAAAAATTTTGAAACAGCTATTTTATTCTCTTTTTCATTTAAGATTTGTATTACAATTTTACTAAAATCAATTATTCCATTTTCTATGTTAAATTCATAATAATTTTTAACATTTACATTATATAAAGACTCTAGTAAAAGTCCACTTTCTCCCTCATAAGAGCAAACTTGTATAACATTTAAAAGTGAAGCTACACAATCAAAAAGTCTTCCAGCAGAACTACTAAGTGGTGAGTTTAACTCTTTTTTCCATGCTATATAAAGTGTATTTAATTCCTGCTTACTAAAAGAGTCTATCACATTGTTTTTAAGCTTTAAAACCTCTTCACCATATATCTCAAACAAAAAACTAAGTGCAACTCTTCTTGGCTCTTTTATAGCCTTCTCACCACCTAAAAGTCTAAACTCTTTAAAATGCCCTACTCTTTCATAAGAGTTTGTATCACAAATAAAGAACTCCCCACCCCATAAGTTTCCATCATCTCCATATCCAGTTCCATCAAAACTTACACCTAAAACTTTTGATTTTATATTATTTATTCCCATAGTTGCCAAGATATGGGCATAGTGGTGTTGAACTTGAATAAGTTCTAGTTTTGGATTTTGTTTTTTTAACTCTTTTGCATACTTTGTAGATTCATAATTTGGATGCTTATCACATACAACTACATCTGGCTCAAAATTGTAAATTCTTTTTAGTGTGTTTATGTGGGATTTAAAATACTCTACACTAGAGAGAGTACCTAAATCCCCAATGTATGGAGATAAAATCACTTTATCATCTATCACTATAGCTACTGTACTTTTTTGATTTGCACCAAGACACAAAATTTTTTTATCTGTTTTTTTAGGAAGTTTAAAATAAATTGGCGAATAACCTCTCGCATTTCGGAGCATAAAAGTTTCATCATTCTCAACAAATACAACTGAATCATCACAAGAGTTTATAATATCTCTATCATTATCTAAACAATAATCCCAAATATAAGAGAGTTTTATAATCTCATCAAGTGTAGTACAAAGTGGCTCACCAGAAATATTTGCACTTGTAGCAATTATTGGCTTTTTAAATTTTTCTAAAATTAGATGATGAAGGGGTGTATATGCTAAAAATACTCCAACTTGATTAATATTTGGAGCAATAAAATCACTAAGAGAGTTATCATTTTTTTTATGCAATAAAACAATAGGTCGTTTATTAGAGTTTAATAACTCCTCCTCTACTATCCTCATAATGGCGATATTTTTTGCCGCATCTATATCCTTAACCATTACAGCAAAGGGCTTAGATAGTCTCTGTTTTTTCTCTCTCAAAAGTTGAACTACTTTATCATTTGTAGCGTCACAAACTAAGTGATATCCACCTATTCCTTTTATGGCAAGGATATTCCCACATGCCAAGAGTTCTACAACTCTGTCAATTTCATTTCCACATGCCAAGCTTTTTAAATTTGAGTCAAAAAGAGATAACTTAACTCCACACTCAAAACACCCTATTGGTTGGGCATGGTATCTTCTATCATCTGGATTTTCATATTCAGCTTTACATTTTTCACACATCTTAAACTTAGCCATAGAGGTATTTTTTCTATCATAAGGAAGATTTTTAATGATACTAAACCTAGGTCCACAATTTACACAGTTTATAAATGGATACTGATAACGACGGTTATTTTTATCGTTTAATTCATCTTGACACTCTTTGCACATGCCAACATCTGCTGGAATCTGCAAAGAGAGTTTTTTATTATTTTTACTCTTTTTAATTGTAAATTCACTGAATTTTTGCTCTTTGATTTGAGTGATATTTGTTGATTCTATTTTACTTAGTGGTGGTTTATTTTCCTTTATGAAACCAACAAATTCATCAAGTTTTTCTTTGGAACTTCCTACAACTATCAACACCCCAAAACCATTATTACAAAC
>JAGGWE010000081.1 GCA_021157665.1 Sulfurimonas sp. | reverse complement strand
TTTATATTATAATCTTCTAGTTCTTCTATATCAAGTCTTAAATCATTTACTAAAAACTCAATCATAGATTTTTTAGATGTAATTTGTATATCTTTTGTATAATAAACTTTATCACACAGTGCTTTTTCTTTTGTTGCTATTACAAAATTACCATTTTTTGTTGATTCTATTGTTAAGCCTATCGGGAATAGCTCTTTTTTAATTTGTTTAAAACTAAAGCTTCCTGTATCAGTTTTAAATATTTTAGATCTTTTTGTTGTAGCAGAAGTTATATCAAATACACTCTCTGGAATTAAACTGTGATAATACAGTGCATAATCAAATGAGATGTAAGATGGACTTAGCATAGTGTTTGCAATAATTTCTTTTGATATTGAACTTTGCACAAAAGGAGACTTATGTAAATATAGACCTCTTTTTAAAGCTTGTAAGCTTCCTTTTTTCTTTAAGTTATTTATTTTATCATTTATTCTTGAATAGCCATTATTAACCAATATGGAAGATATTGTTGCATGATCAATAATATGGCTTTTATAGTACTGTAGACTTTTTTCTATAGCTATATCCATATCAATCCTTTTATAATAGATAATCGTTAAATAATAGATTATCTATACAATTATAGTGTATTTAAAAAATTTACACCTTAAAGTCCATAATCCACCAATTCCATATCATCATCTATATTCAAATATTTCATCGTTGTATCTATTTCAGTATGGTTTAAAAATCGCTTAGCATGAACAATTCCTAATCTTTTATACACATTTGTTGCAGCAGTTCTTCTCATTGTATAAACTGTCACTCTGTAGGCAAGGTCATAAGGACCTATATTTTGATTAAAGTGTATATTAAATATCTTTCTTAATAGTTCAGCATACCCCTGATACCTCGTTGAACGGTTTTTTATATCCATTCTATCTTTATCAGTTGTCGCCTTTCTATATAATTGTAATGGATAAAAAATAAAATTATCATGTACAAGTTCATGCTCTAAAATCCAGCTTTGAAGTAAATCCAATATCTCTTTACTTACTCTTGCTTCGTAAGGCTTCCCTTGCTTCATCGCTTTAATATGTACTATCCCTTTATCAAAGTTTATATGTTTTACCCGTATATCCATAACTGCTGAAGGTCTTGCTCCTGTGTGATAACATGCTTTTAAAAAAAGCAACAATCTTGGTTTGAGTATAAACTCATCCAAATTCCATAGTTTTTCAAGTTCAACATCAGACATAACTCGTCCTGGCTCATTGTTATCTACTTTAATAATATCTTTGATAACAACAGGATTTTTATCAAGATAGCCCTCTTGTATTGCCCAATTAAACAAAGCTCTTAGATTACTAATTTGTTTTTTTACTGTTCGTGGGTTAAGTGGAGCTGCATCACTCTTAGCTTTAGATTGAGCACCTCTTTTAGCTCGCTTCTTCTTAAGCTCTTCACTAAGCTTTTTTATATCATCTGTTCTAATCTTAGAGATTTTAAAACTTCCCAATGTTGGATTAATATGGCTATAAAAACCCGCACTTATCATATCAACTGTTTTAGCTGTCTTTGTTGGGAAATAAAGCTTAGCAACATTTTCTAATGTAAGATTGTTGTTCATTACCTTTTGATGTAAAAGCGAGGCATCTTTTTGTATTTCTTCTTTATCTTTAGCAATCTCAGCTTTTTTATCATTTAAGATTCTTAGAGCTTCTTCTTTGTTTCTAGCATCGCATTTGACTTTTTTTGGTTTGTTGTCTATATCTCGATATTGAATATAGTAGGCAATAGTTTTTTTATCGTTATCGGAATCTTTAAAATACTCATAAATACTGTTGTATTTTTTACCTTTTAACTTTCTAAAACCCATTATCTTTACCTTTTTTACTACAAATTAGATGTAATAAAATTTATTATCTTCTATACATACCTAGTAGCAGTATTATTTTACTACAAAGTTTTACTACATTTTGTGTAATAATAGCATAAAAGTGTATAAATTTGCAAAAAAGAGTAAAACTAAATATCTCCATATAAGCCCTATACAAAGGGATCTGTAAAGGATTAGAGGTGGTTGAAAAACTAGGGGTTTTGGTCTTTGGTGGACTAATCGGTTTAGTAAGTTCTTTTATAATTTAAAAGAACTACTCAACCTCTATCGTCACATCAGCAATCTCAATAACATCACCTGAAATAATCTTCGCTCTTTTTCTAAGTTCAGCCTCTCCGTTTCTATTTACATACCCCTCAGCCACAAGATATTTTGCCTGAGCCCCACTATCTACTAAGTCTAACACTTTTAGCAATTTAAACAACTCTATATATTTATCTTTTAATTTGTATTTCATTTTCAACCTTTAATAATGAAATAATAGCAAAGAAAATTTTAAAACTAGTAGTGATACAATAAATATTATGAATGTAGGATTGAATACTTTATACAATATCGGTTCAAATTATTCGCTAAGACTCAACGGTAAAGGGATTTTAGTATATGAAGATGATGATATAACTTATATCCTAACTAAAGAAGGATGGCTTTACTTAGCTGCTGTAATAGATTTATACTGTAAGAAAAGTTGTAGGCTGATCTATGGATGATACTATGAAAATATCACTTGTTAATAATGCCCTTGATATAGCTATAAAAAGACGAAAACCTGATCCTAGTCTAATCTGGCATATGCTCGACCGAAGGGACAAATACTCTTGGGGTGCAGATAGAGAAAGTCAATATGCATCTTACGAGCATAAAGATTTATGAAAAAATATTTGAATATATAGAAATTTTTTATAACAAACAGAGACTTCACTCTTCAAATAATTATATGTCCTCAGTTGAGTTTGAAGAAAAAATGTTACAAAATGGAATAGTTAATTAGAAGGTTATATTCTTTCTCCTGTTTTTAGTTGACATATCACTGAGGGATTGTCTCTCTCCCTGATGTAAGGAAACATGGTTAATTTTATTTTAACTCTGAAATATTTCCCAACTCAACTCTAAAACAAACTCCATCATTTATATTCTCTACACTTAACTTACCATTATGATGATCTTCTATAATTATTTTAGACATATATAATCCCAATCCTGTTCCGTTCTTTTCTAACTTTGTTGAGAAATATGGGTCAAAGATTTTATCTATAATATCTTTGGAAATTCCTCCACCATTATCACAGATAGATATACTCCTGTTATTAGTTCTGATTTTAATATATGGATTTTCAATCTTTTTCTCTCTAAAATTATCTTGTGAATTTTGTAGGATATTCATGATTACCTGTATCATTTCACCCTGATACATCTCTACTTCATCTTTTAAATTGTATTCTTCTACTATCTCAATATTATCATTTTCCAAGGATGTTTTTATGATATTTAATGATTGCAAAATTACTTCATCTACTCTTATTCTGACTGATTGTTTATTTGATTTATAGAAATTCCTAAAATCATCTATTGTTGTTGTTAAGTTATTAACATAAGTATTGATTTTCTCAAGAGAGTTATTAACATACTTTTCATACTCTTTTGCTCCCTCTTTTTCTTCTAAATTAAAATACTTCAATTCAGATTTTATTTTAAGATTTATTGACTTTGCTGAGATGGATGCTAATGGCTGTCGCCATTGGTGAGCTATCATACCTATCATCTCTCCCATTTGTGCCAAACGAGACTGAGCAAACAGTTGTTCCTCTTGATATTTATTTTTTTCTACTTCTTCTTTTACACGCTTTTCAAGATTTTTGTTTAAAGAAAGAAGTTGAAGTTCATAATCCGTGACATCTTTGCATATGATAAAAAAAGATTTTTTCTTCTCATCTATATTACACTCAATGCAAGAGAGTAGATACTTTTGATCTTTTATCGATATCTTATAGTCGTCTATACTTCCATTTTTTACAAGTATATCTATTATCTCAGACCAGGTAACTTTATCAATCAATGTAGTAATATCTTTATCAAAAAACACCATACCATATCGCTTAACGGCAACCTCATTACCCCACTGGATCAACATACTATCATTCTCTATGTAAAGCTCAAAGATTACTTCATTAATAGTATTGAGTGCCTGCTTTGTATATTTTAATTTTTTTTCTATAAAACGTCCGTAATTACCTTGAATATTTTTAATAATATCCCTTGTACCAACTATGCCGATAGCTTTATCATCACTATCATTTACAAGGACTCTGCGTATACCATTTTCATGCATCATATTGACAATAGATTTAACATAATCCTCCGAATAAACACTTAAAACAGGACTGCTCATCACATCCATCACAAGTGTACTAAGAGCTACTTTATTCCAAACGAGGCGAACTATATCACGCTCTGTGATTATACCTACTATCTCTTCATTCTCTGAGATTAATACTGAACCAATATGATTAGAATGCATCAATGTGATAGTATCTTTGAGTATGCTCTGAGATGGTATAGTAACTATACGCTTTTGCGATGAAGAAATAACTTGTGAAACTTTTAAATTAACTTTATATATATCCTCTTCAAGGCCAACTACTATCATCTCCTGCGTAATAACACCAAGAAATACTCCATAGTTATCAACAATGACTAAACGACGTATATTATTGTCAATTAAAATATGTAGAGCGTATTCAAGCGTACGCTCTTGATTAACACTAATAACTTCCTTCTTTATAATTTTAGAAATGGGTTGATTCATATCAGTAGATTTATTTAAAAGTGAAATAATATCCCTCTCTGTAAAAATACCAACAGCTCTATTATCCTCTAAAATAACTACACATCCCTCATGGTTACTGTACATAACTTCAACAGCATTATTTATACTCATCTCTTTAGTAACAGAAATGTTATCTTTTTTTACTATATTTTTAAGTAATTGCATCTACTCTCCAATAATTATTTTAAAATAAACACCATCATCAGTATTGGCTACATTTAAAGAACCTTTATAATGCTCTTCTACAATTGTTTTAGACATATAATCCCAAAGAATTTTAAGTTCATCAATCTGTTTTAAATCACTATGTTTATTTTTTCTTATATTAATTGTAAAGAGTATTGCCAAAATGTCTACTTAAACTCCTTGAAAGACTCTTATACTTCAAGCTAGCCCTACCAGTACAATCTCTTTGAAGTCCTATATAAGATGACTGAAATATAGTAACTATATGGAATGTCCCCTATAAACTAGACAGTTACTAATCCTGTAAAAACCTACTTTTCGAAAGACTCTTGATTATATCTTTTTTCAAACTCATTTGGTGAAATATAATCTAAATAACTGTATCTTCTTTTTGGATTGTAGAACATCTCTATATATTCGAATATTTTGGAGGCTGCTATTTTTCTTGTCTCAAATATATGTTTTCTGACAAGCTCTTTTTTAATTCATCTTATTTTAACTCAGAATAGCTTTGTATTCTTTGTGTGAATTAGTGCAGCCATATCAGAGATAGAAGGTAAAGAGAATTATAAAGATGAGTCCATCTCAAAAGAGAAAGAAAATGAAATCTCCTTCAATCCTTTTAATATCTCAGCCTAGGCCTCTTCATTTAAAATAGAAAAACCTAAATCATACATAGCTTTATCTACCATCTCTAAAGCTGCTTGCATAGTTTTTTGTGAAATCTCTGGAAGTTCTCCACCCCACATCGCTTCTGCTTCTTTGAAACCTTGAAGCATCCCTTCACGACCTGCTCTAAGTCTATCTTCATCACCACCAGCACCATTAATCACAAAATTAGCAATTCTTTCAGAGGTTTGAGTAATTCCAAAAATACCATCTTCACTAATAAGTTCAGCCGCTTCAGTTTGAGTTAATTCAGCTATTGGTTTACCAGCGTAACCTATATCACTTAAAAAACTTTGAAAATCACCATATGAC
>JAGGWE010000003.1 GCA_021157665.1 Sulfurimonas sp. | reverse complement strand
ATCATTAAAAGAATTATATCAAATAAAGATTATAATTTAACCCAAATTTATTGTTATTCATTTCTTAAAACTGTTAAAACATCTACTTCACTAGCTTTTTTTGCAGGATAATATGCCGATGCTATAACAATCCCAAATGCTCCAACAACAATCATGATAAAATCTTTAAGACTTAAATCTAAAGGAAGTGTTGATGTTGGATAAACATCTTTAGGTAAAGATATAATATCAAAAGTTCCTAAGACCCAAATAGAACTCATACCAAGTACAACACCTGCTAAAATACCACTAACACCAATCACAATACCAAGATATAAAAAAATTTTTTTAATCTCTGTAGTTGTTGCACCTAAAGATAATAACAATGCTATCTCCCCTCTTCTATTCATAACAGTCATGAGAAGTGAAGATATAATATTGATAGCTGCAATAAGAATAATAAGCATTAAAACTATAAAAAGTGATGCTTTTTCTAACTCTAAAGCTGCAAAAAAGTTTACATTATCCTGCCACCAACCTTTTACCGTTACACTCATTGGTAATTCTGCCTTTATTTTTTCTATATCGGCATGTGGATTACTTGAAAATATATGAATACCATTATATTGATTAGATGGCATATGTAACATAGCTTGAAGAGAAGATAATGTTGTATAACTATATGCTTTATCATAAGCAGACAATCCAGAATCAAAAACACCAGCTACTTTAAATCTTTTAATTTTTGGTGTAATTGATAGTCCACCTGGTTCAACATGAGTAAATATATACATCAATTTATCATCAATATATAGGTTAAAATCATCTTTTAGACTTTTACCAATCACAACACTAAACTTTTTAACTTCGGTATCAATAAGTGCCTTTTTAAGAACACTATTTACTTTAATTTCATCCTTAAAATTTACTCCAAAAATATATCCACCCTCAAGTTTATCACCACTTCTTGCCATGATAGACGACTGCACATAAGGGCTAAAAGATAATTGTGGAAATTTCGTTTCTAAATCAATAAGAAGATTTTCATTAACAGCACCATAAAATTTTGGAATAACAGTTAAAGGATAATTCATGATAGTTAATTTTTTTCTAAATTCATTATCAAAACCGTTCATAAGTGCCATAGCTACCAAAAGTACAGTAACACCTAAAGAGATTCCTAAAAAAGCTAATAATGCAGATAAAAAGATAAATGGCTGATCTTTGTCAAACCGTAAAAAGCGTTTTACTAAATACGGTACTATATCATTTTTCAAGAAGCAAATACACCTTTTTTAGGACCACTTTTTCCACAACATTGTTTATATTTTTTACCACTTCCACATGGACAAGGGTCATTTCTAGCTATTTTTTTCGCTACTACCTCTTCTTGCTCATGATTTGAATGATTAAATATTCTTGCTGCTTCTTTTAATTTTTGTTCTGTTGCTAATTTCTCAGCAATTCTTGCAGCTTCATCTTCAGCAGATTCCATTTTAAACTGAATTATTTGAAGAGTTTTAATAGTGTTAAATTTAATATCATTAATAAGTTCACCAAAAAGGTTATAACTCTCTTTTTTATACTCAACTAAAGGATCTTTTTGGTTATATGCACGAAGTCTAATACCTGTTTTCATAGTATCCATAGCATAAAGGTGTTCTCTCCAAGCATTGTCTAACTCTTTAAGGTAAAACTCTTTTTCTATATCAACTCTTACATCATCTTCAAGTACATCCATCTTATCATCATAAGATTTTTTCATAGATACTGTAATATTTTCTAAAAGTTCATCATATTCTAAAGATGTTAAATCATCATAATTTAAATTAAAATTAACCTCTTCTTTTAAAAGTTCAGATACTTTCTTAAGGTTAAAATCTTCCCTAGCTCCACCATCAAAAATATCTGAAATTTGTAAAAGATTTTCTATATATTCACCTCTTACTTCATCTATTTTACCAGCTATATCATAATCTTTACTTAAAAGTTGATTTCTAAATTTATATACAATTTTTCTCTGCTCATTTGCAACATCATCATATTCAACAATCTGCTTACGACCTTCATAGTGCATATTTTCAACTTTCTTTTGAGCTTTTTCAACTGCACGAGTAACCATTTTTGACTCTATATATTCGCCATCTTCAACACCAAGTCTCTCCATGATAGATTTAATCTTATCACTTCCAAAAATACGAAGAAGATTATCTTCTAAAGATAAGTAAAATTGAGTTGTTCCTGCATCACCTTGACGACCTGAACGACCACGAAGCTGATTATCAATACGGCGATTTTCATGTCTTTCAGTGCCTACGATATAAAGTCCGCCAAGAGCTTTAACTTCATCATTTACTTTAATATCAACACCACGACCAGCCATATTTGTAGCTATTGTCACAGCACCTTTTGCACCAGCAGATTTAATAATCTCACCCTCTTGCTCATGGTTTTTAGCATTAAGTACAGTATGTGCAATTTTTTCTTTTTTTAGAACTTCATGTAACTCTTCAGATTTTTCAATAGAGGCGGTACCTATTAAAACAGGTTGTCCAGTTTTAGATAATTTTTTAATAGTATTTATAACTGCACCAAACTTTTCCTCTTCTGTTTTATAAATAAGATCATTTAAATCTTCTCTTAAAATAGGAACATTTGTAGGAATAGAAACAACATCTAGTGAATAGATTTGAGCAAATTCTGTTGCTTCAGTCTCTGCAGTACCAGTCATTCCAGCTAGTTTATCATACATTCTAAAATAATTTTGGAAAGTAATATCTGCTAGTGTTTGAGTTTCTTCTTTAATCTCAACACCCTCTTTTGCTTCAAGTGCTTGATGAAGACCCTCTGAAAAACGACGACCTTCACTAAGGCGACCAGTAAACTCATCTACAATCACAACTTCGCCATCATTTACAACATAATCAACATCTTTTTCAAAAAGATAGTTTGCTTTTAAAGCCTGATCTATGGCATGTGGAAGTGAAGCATTTTCTGCACTATAAAGGTTTTCAACATTAAAAAGTTCTTCTGCCTTAGTGATACCATCTTCTGTTATAAGGATTACCTTGTCTTTTTCATCAACTGTAAAATGTTCATCTTTTGTCATTTTTAGAACAATATCGTTTGCGTTAGAATAATCTTGCATATTTCTATTTGTTGGACCAGAGATTATAAGAGGTGTTCTAGCCTCATCAATTAAAATAGAATCAACTTCATCAACAATAACAAAAGCATGTGATTTTTGAGCCATCTGCTCTGCTGAGTAACTCATGTTATCTCTTAAATAATCAAAACCAAATTCATTATTTGTACCATAAGTTATATCACATTCATAGGCATCTATTTTAGAGCCATCTGTATCTTCAAGAATTGTACCAACTGATAAACCTAGAAAATTATAAAGAACACCCATTTCAGATGCATCTCTAGTTGCAAGATAATCATTCACTGTTACAAGATGAACACCTTTACCAGCCATAGCATTTAAAACAATAGCAAGAGTTGCAACAAGTGTTTTACCCTCACCTGTTTTCATCTCTGCTATTCGTCCTTCATGAAGAACTATACCACCAATAAGCTGAACATCAAAATGTCTCATATTTAAAACTCTTTTTGAAGCCTCTCTTGTGATAGCAAATGATTCACTTAATACATCATCTAAAGTTTTTTCCCCAGATACTACACTCTCTTTTAGATTATTAAATTCTGCTTTTAATTCATCATCACTAAGCGATTCATATTTAGATTCTAAATCATTTATTTTTTTTATTTTTTTTAAATATTTTTTAATTTCTCTATCATTTGCAGTTCCAAAAACTTTACCCATCAATGTTTGTAGCAATTTCATACCTTCTGTTAAACTATTCCACATAGTCATTAATTGCGCCCATTCTACC
>JAGGWE010000130.1 GCA_021157665.1 Sulfurimonas sp. | reverse complement strand
ATATCTGATTATACTAAAAATATTACAAGTACGGTATTTACATATAAACAAAATTATCCAGATTCAACTAAAGCATTTGATTTATCAATGGATAAACTTCCTACTTTTAAAGAAAATATGAAATTAAAAACCTTATCTTTTATTCAATATGGGAAAGAATATAAAATAAGTTACAATTATAATAAAAATTTAATTGATTTTATGTCAACTTATCCACAAGCAGATTACAAAATATTTTTTAATGCACCTATGGATAAAAAAACTTATAAAGATATAGCAACTGAGTTAAAAAAACACCTTGATACAAAACGGATGAGTGTTGCTCTTGATTTTGTACTTAATTTTGTTCAAAAAGCATTTAAATATGAAGTTGATAGTAAGCAATTTGGTAGAGAAAAAATGATGTTTGCAGAGGAAACTCTTTATTATGATAAATCAGATTCAGAGGATAGGGCAATTCTTTTTTCATATCTTGTAAAAGAGTTATTTAATATAAATGTAGTTGGTCTAAAATATAAAAATCATATGGCAACAGCTTTATATATACCTATAGATGGTGATAGTGTTGAAATTCATTCAAAAAAGTTTATTCTGGCTGATCCAACATATATTAATGCTATAATTGGTCAAAGTATTCCTAAATATAGGTTAGAAGAACCAGAAATTTTTATGATTATTAATAATTCTAAAAGGAAATAAGATAATGGCTGCTATTTTAGAAAAAAAAGTATGTGATTATTATAAAGATCAATTAACTGGATTGAACAATAGGTTCTCTCTTCTTGAGTATTTGAAATCAAATAGTAGAGTTAGTATATTTGTTGTAAATTTAGATAATTTTAGTAATGTTAATAATGCTTATGGATATCAGATTGGTGATGAAATTATAGTTGAAGTATCAAAATTATTAAATGAGATTAAACTTAGTAATACAAAACTTTTTAGATTTGATGGTGATGAATTTGTATTTGTTATAAAAGATTTTTTTAATTTTAGAGAACTACAAGAGTTTGCAGAATCAGTTATCTCATTTTTTAACAACATAGAGATAAATCTTGGACATCATGATATTATTGTGAAAATTTCAGTAACTATCGGTGTTGCTATGGGTAGTGGAGTTATTACTCTCAATCATGCAAAAGAAGCGATTAATCAATTAAGATTGTATAGTAGAAACTCTTTTAAAATATTTAGTGCAAAATCAGAATATGCAAGAAAACAACAAGAAAATGTTTATTGGATACACAAGATAAAAGAAGCTATAGTTGATGAAAAATTGATTTCATTTTTTCAACCAATGCTTAATAACCATACAAAAAAGATAGAAAAATATGAATGTTTAGCTAGAATAAAAGATGATAATGCAATCGTTTCTCCTGCTAGATTTATGGAAGCTGCAAGGATTACAGGTACTTTATCTTTAGTTACTAGAACTATTATTGTAAATGCTTTTAAAGTATTTAGTAAAAATATGTATGAATTTTCGATTAATATTACTGCAAGTGATATTCATCTTGGATATTTGGAGAAATTTTTAATTTTAAATGTAAAAAAATATAAAATAGACCCATCTAGAGTTGTTTTAGAACTTTTAGAAGATATAGTAACTTTAACTGAATCAAATATGCTAGATCAAATTAATTCACTTAGAAGATTAGGTTTTAAGGTGGCTATTGATGATTTTGGACAAGAAAATTCAAATTTTGCTAGGCTTTTAGATTTAAATCCAGACTATTTAAAAATTGATGGTGCCTTTATAAAAAATATTTTAGAAGATAGACAAAGTCAAATTATTGTTGAAGCAATTGTTGATGTATGTAAAAAAAGTGATATAAAAATTATTGCAGAATATGTTCATAATGAAGAGGTACTAAAAAAAGTAGATGAGATGGGTATAGACTATGCTCAGGGATATTATATAGGTGAACCTATAATTAAGATAGAAGATGGGAGCGTTAGAAATGTGTCAATCCGGTAGAATTACAACTACACAAGGAATGATACATGAATATCGAAGTAGATACACAAGCTATCCTCAAACAAATACAAGATGGTAAAGCTCTTACTGGTAAAGATGGTGCATTAGCACCACTTATCAAACAGCTCACTGAAGCTGCACTTCAAGCAGAGATAGAATCACATCTTGCACAAGACTTAAGTAAAAACCGTAAAAATGGCACAAGTTCAAAAACTATGAAAAGTGATGTAGGTAACTTTGAATTAGATGTTCCTAGAGATAGAATTGGAAGCTTTGAGCCTCAAATTGTTAAGAAAAATCAAACTCATATGTCTGATCAGATTGAGAGAAAAATATTATCTCTATATGCACTTGGTAATAGTTATACTCAAATATCAGACCACATTGAGGAGATATATGGTGTAGGGTTCTCCAAAGCCTTTTATACAGTTCTTGGTGTAAGAGTGGATGGTAAAAAAGAGATACTTGGTTTATATCTAAATGATAGTGAAGGTGCTAAGTTCTGGCTACAAGTTTTAACAGACTTACATAACCGTGGAGTTCAAGACATACTCATAGCTTCAGTTGATGGATTAAAAGGATTTCCAGAAGCTATAAACTCAGTATTTCCAAATACAGAAGTGCAACTCTGTGTGGTTCATCAAATCCGTAATAGTCTTAGATTTATAGGCTCTGTTAATCAAAAACAATTTGCCAAAGAGCTTAAAGCAGTTTATCAAGCTTTTACAAAAGAAGAAGCTGAAATTGAACTTGATAAACTTGAGGAAAAATGGGGTAAAAAATATCCTATTGTTTTTCAGTCATGGAGAAATAAGTGGGGTAATCTATCTGTGTACTTTCAATACCCAGAAGATATTAGAAGAGTCATCTACACAACTAATATTATTGAATCTGTCCATCGTCAATTTAGAACACTCACTAAAACTAAAGGTGCTTTCCCAAATGACAACAGTTTATTAAAACTACTCTATATGGGTATTCAAAATGCTCAGAAAAAATGGACTATGCCAATAAGACACTGGAGTTTAACAGTCTCTCAGCTCGCAATCTATTTCGAGGGACGACTCGATAAAGCTTTAGATTTATGATACAGTTTTAAATATTCTTGGAGCTAAATAAAAGATATAATGTCGTAAATTAATTAGGATTAAAAATGATTGAAGTTTTTATTTTAGCTTTTGCACTAAGTATGGATGCATTTGCAGTGTCAATTGGAATTGGAGTAAAAAGTAAAAAATTTAATAAACTTTTAGCTTTAAAAGTAGCATTTTTATTTGGTTTATTTCAAGGTGCTATGCCTTTATTTGGTTATTTTGCAAGTATAGAACTTGGAGGTTTTATAGAATCGATTGACCATTGGATTGCATTTTTACTTTTAAGTTTAATTGGTGGTAAGATGCTATATGATAGTTTTGGAGAAAACATAGAAGATGAGATATCAAATATTACAAATAAAGTACTTCTCCTACTTGCAATCGCAACAAGTATAGATGCTATGGCAGCAGGTTTTACTTTAAAATTATTAGCATTAAATCCTTTTGTGTCAATGATAATTATAGGTGTAGTTACATTTATATTTAGTTTTGTTGGTGTTTATGTTGGAACTAAAAACGGTGCTTTTCTAGAAGATAAAGCTGAAAAAATTGGTGGAATAATATTAATTGGAATTGGTTTAAAAATTCTAATTGAGCATACTTTAATGTAATAATAGTAACTACTTGATAATATGAGTAAGACAACAATGGTGCTGTCCTTTTAGAGTTGAGCTAGTGGGCTTTAATGGAACTTAATGGAAAAATTACTGCAATATTTAGTAGTTCCTGAAGATGAAGAACTGGATAAAGCTTTAAATTTATGATACAATTCTAAGAACTACTGGATGCTGACACAGAATTTTAAACAGTCCCTAGAAGATTAATAAATTGATCCTCTTTTAATGCTTTACTCATATAAAAACCTTGGTATTGCTCAACATTTATCTCTTTTATAAAATCTAGTTGCGATTTGTTTTCAATTCCTTCTGCAACTATACTCATATTAAATGTTTTAGCCATATTGGACATTAATCTTAGTAATTCTCTACTTGATTCAAGGTGTAACTCTAAAAAGAACTCTCTATCAATTTTTAAAGTATTAACTGGTAATTTTTGAAGATATGCTAGTGATGAATATCCAGTTCCAAAATCATCAATGGAAAAATTTATTCCTATATTTTGTAGTTTTTTAATTTTTTCAATTATTAACTCAAAATTATTAATTATTTCTGTTTCCGTTATTTCAAACTCTATATGCTCAGGCTTTATATTATTATTTTTTAAAAAATCGATAATTTCTTGTTCAAAATTTTGGTGAAGTAATTCAGTGGAACTTATATTTATAGCTAAGGAACCTGTGAAAATATTTGAATAGTTATGTAAAAATTCTGAAGCATCTTTTAAAGCTATTTTAGTGAAATTATGTATTAAGCCAAGGTTATTTGAAATATCTATAAAGCTATCTGGATAGAGTAAGCCTTTTGTTGGATGGTTCCATCTAGCTAACATTTCAGCACCTATTATTCTACCTGTAGAAACATCTACTTTTGGTTGGTAATAAAATTCAAATTCATTGTTCGTAAATGCAGATTTTATCTCTTTTTCTTGTTTAAGTAGATTTTTCATCTCCATTTCAATCTTAGCATCAAAAAATACAAATTGATTTTTTCCAAGTTTTTTTGCTTGATACATAGCAGTATCTGCATGTATAACAATATCATCAATAGTTTTTGTATTATCTGGAAATAATTTAACACCTATACTAGAACTTACATTTAATTTATGCCCTTTTAGTAAAAAAGGTTTGTTTACAGAGTTTAAAAGATTAGTACAAATATCCTTTACATCTTTTGCAGCTTCTGTTTTGCTTTTATCTATATTTAATAGCATAATAGCAAACTCATCGCCACCTAATCTACAAATAACATCCTCTTCTCTTAGATTATTTTTTAATCTATTGGCTACTTCGATAATAAGCATATCTCCAATATTGTGTCCATATGTATCATTGATGGTTTTAAAGTTATCTAAATCAATAAATAAAAAGGCATGTAAAAAATCATGTCGTTTAGCTTTTTTAAACTCTTCATTTAATCTACTCATTAAAGTTTTTCTATTTATTAGCCCTGTTAAAAAATCATGGTCAGCTTGATATTCTGCTTTGTCTTGAGCGGCTTTTAAATCACTAATATCTAAAAATTGTGCTATATAGTGTGTTGTAATATTTTTCTCATCTTTGATAGCTGTAATAGATAATCGCTCCAGATATATCTCACCATTTTTTCTTTTATTGTATATCTCAGCACTCCATTTTCCGACGGTATGAAGTTGATGCCACATCTCTTTATAAAACTCCTCGCTATGTTTCATTGATTTTAAGACTCTAGGGTTTTTTCCAATTACTTCAGATGCTTGATAACCAGTAATATCGCTAAAGGCTTGATTTACTTTTATAATTATTCCATTAGCATTTGTGATAGTCATAGCTTCATGAGAATTAAATGTATATGCTAAGAGTTTAAGTTCTTCTATGATATGTTTTTCTTTTGAGATCAGTTGTTTTAAAATATAGATTAAAACCATAAAAGATATAAAAGATATTATCCACAGAAAGGCACTTACAAATAGTGATGATTTTGCCTCTTTTTTAATGATATTTGCATTTTCTATATATGTTGATAATATGATAGAAGATATATTTTTAAGTTCATTAATATTGCTAGTAGTCAATTTAAACCACCCTTCTGCATCCGAACTGTTAAGTTTATTTTGAAAAAAATCATCTCTATATCTGCTAAGATTATTTTCAAT
>JAGGWE010000193.1 GCA_021157665.1 Sulfurimonas sp. | reverse complement strand
TATTTACCGTAATCCATAATCTTTGCAACAGGAGGCTTTGCATCTGGGGCAATTAGAACTAAGTCCAAATCTAATTCGTTTGCTTTTTCCATAGCTTCATCTATAGATATAACACCTAAAGATTCTCCACCATCTACATTACATCTTAACTCTGTTGCACGAATGTCATCATTCATTATTACACGGTTTTTTTTACTCAAAAATTTACCTCATTTACTTTAGTTTGTATAAGCTTAAGGAATTCCTCTTCGCTTAGATTATACTGTTCTCTAGTTCTTCTATCACGAATTGCTACAGTTTTATTTTCAATCTCTTCATCACCGATAACAACTATCATCGGAACACGAGTTTTTTCTGCAATCCTGATTCTTTTATTTAGTGAATCATTCTTTGCATATATTTCACTATCGGCATTAATGTCGATAAGTTTATCTGATAAAAGCTTAGCATATTCTTTATGTGTCTCAGCTACAGGAACAATTGCTACTTGTGTAGGAGCAATAAACATAGGAAACTCACCAGCATAATGTTCAGTTAAAATCCCAATAAATCTCTCAAAAGAACCTAAAATAGCACGGTGTATCATAACTGGTTGAATTTTTTCATTACCTTCACCATTATATTCAAGTTCAAATCTCTCTGGTAGATTAAAATCTAACTGAATAGTACCACATTGCCACTCACGACCAATAGCATCAGTAATTTTAATATCAATCTTTGGACCATAAAAAGCACCACCACCTTCATCTATCTCATAAGGAAGTGAATTTTTATCCATTGCATTTTTAAGAGCCTGTGTTGATACTTCCCAAACTTCATCACTACCAACAGCTTTTTCTGGCTTAGTTGAAACCATCATCTTGTACTCAAATTCAAAAGTTGACATAATTTTATCAACAAAATCAACAACTTCTATAATCTGCTCTTCTATCTGATCTGTTGTACAAAAAATATGTGCATCATCTTGAGTAAATTCACGAACACGAAATAAACCATGTAAAGCACCGGTCATCTCATGGCGATGAACAACTCCATACTCAAAATATTTAATAGGTAAATCTCTGTAAGAGTGAAGTTCATCTTCGTAAGCTTTAATATGCCCAACACAGTTCATGGGCTTGATTCCAAACTCTAATTCATCAATATTAGTGAAATACATATTTTCACCATAATTTTCATAGTGTCCTGAAGTTTTCCATAAATCACTTCTCAACATCTCTGGACCACGAACAGGCTGATAACCTCTTTTTCTATGTGCTTTAAAAAGTAAAGATTCTAATCTCGCACGAAGACGACCACCAGCAGGAAGCCAGATAGGAAAACCAGCACCAACCTCTTCACGAAAAGTGAAAAGTTTCATCTCATTTCCAAGTTTTCGGTGATCTCTTTTTGCAGCTTCTGCTAACATATCCATATGTGCTTTTAGCGACTCTTTATCTGCAAATGCTATACCATATATACGAGTAAGCATCTCATTTTTAGAATCTCCACCTAAATAAGCACCAGCTATTTTTGTAAGTTTAAAGTAACGGATAAGTCCAATAGATGGTAAGTGAGGTCCACGACATAAATCTTCAAATTCACCTTGCTTATAAATACTTACAGTATCATCATGAATTCTTTCCATTACAGCAAGTTTTAAATGATCATCTTTAAATTTCTCTTTTGCTTCATCCATAGAGATAGAGTATTTTTCTATTTTATACTTTTTCTTAGCAAAAAAGAGCATCTGTTTTTCAATCTTTTTAAGGTCACCAGAACCTATTTCAGATTCTGTTTTAAAGTCATAGTAAAAACCTTCTTTCACAGTTGGACCTACATAAAATTCTGCATCAGGATACAACGACTTAATAGCCTGAGCCATAAGGTGAGCTGTAGAATGGCGAAGAACCTCTAAAGAGTCTGCTGAGTTATCAAGGTGAATCTGTTCACCCTCAAAACCCAACTCTTCAGCAGTTTGTAAATCAATAATTTCATCATTATGTTTTATTGCAATTGCATTCACTTAAAATTTTCCTTTTTTATAATTCAGTTTTTAATACAGCACCATTAGATGCATTTGAAACTAGAAGTTGATATCTTTTTAACCATTTTGATTTTACTTCATTTTTATAAGGTTTCCATTTAGCCTTTCTCTCTGCTAAAATTTCTTCACTTACATTTAATTGTAAAAGGTGAGCATCAGTATCTAACTCAATCTCATCACCATCCTCGATAAATGCAATAAGTCCACCCTCAGCAGCTTCAGGAGAAACATGCCCGATAGAAGCACCTTTAGTAGCACCTGAGAAACGACCATCAGTAATAAGAGCAACAGAATCACCAAGACCCATACCTTGAATCAGAGCAGTTGGAGCAAGCATCTCTTGCATACCAGGACCACCTTTTGGACCCTCATAACGGATAACTACAACATCACCAGATTTTACTTTGTGACCCATAATACCTTTTATAGCTTCTGGTTGAGAGTTAAAACATACAGCCGTACCTTTAAACTGTCTCATATTTGGCTCAATTCCAGCAGTTTTAACAACAGCACCCTCTAAAGCAAGATTACCAAATAAAATTGATAATCCACCAACTTGAGAATAAGCATTTTCATTTGTGTGAATTACATCTTTATTTAAAATAACTGCATCTTTAATTCGCTCACCAATTGTTTCACCAGTCACAGTTGGATTATCAAGATGGAGAAGTCCACCTCTACGACTAACTTCGTGCATAACTGCATTTACACCACCAGCCTTATCTATATCTTCCATATGAACAGTTGTTAATGATGGAGAGATTTTAGCAATATGAGCTACATGATCAGCAATTTCATTAATTTTCTCAATTGGAAAATCAACCTCCGCCTCTTTTGCGATTGCTAACATATGTAAAACTGTATTTGAACTTCCACCCATCGCCATATCTACAACAAATGCATTGTGAATTGCTTTTTCATTAAGTACATTACGAAGATTATTTTTAGCTGGATTGTCTTCAATAGCCATCTCAACAATACGCTTAGCAGCTTTTTTCACCATTGCAATTCTTTCAGGTGTCATAGCTAATACAGTTCCATTTCCAGGAAGTGCTATACCCATAGCTTCACAAAGTGTATTCATAGAGTTTGCAGTAAACATACCAGAACATGAGCCACCAGATGGACAAGCTTCACACTCAATCTCATAAAGCTCCTCATCACTCATTTTACCCTCAGCATGAACGCCAACAGCCTCAAATGCAGTTGATAAATCTATTGGTGTACCATCTTTTTTATGTCCAGCAGCCATAGGACCACCAGAAACAAAAACAGTTGGAACATTAATACGAAGTGCACCCATAATCATACCTGGAACAATTTTATCACAGTTAGGAATACAAATCATCGCATCAAGTGCATGAGCATTCATAACAGTTTCCATAGAATCTGCAATGATTTCACGAGATGGAAGAGAATAAAGCATACCTTCATGACCCATAGCAATTCCATCATCAACACCGATAGTATTAAAAACAAATGGAACACCACCAGCCTCACGAATCGCCTCTTTAACTATCTCTCCATACTCATGTAAAAAGAAATGTCCAGGGATAATGTCAATATAACTGTTAGCAACCCCGATAAATGGCTTATCAAAATCTTCATCTTTTAAACCTGTTGCACGAAGTAGTGAACGGTGTGGAGCTTTATCAAACCCCTTCTTTATAATATCGCTTCTCATTCTTAATTTCCTATATAATAGTTTGCTTTTTAAAATATAAATGCGATTATACCACTTTTTTTATAATTTATATCAAAAACTCTTTACAAACAAAAAACAATCGGCTATAATTCCGGCTCACTTACTAAGTTAGTAAGACTTTTGCGGGAATAGCTCAGTGGTAGAGCATAACCTTGCCAAGGTTGGGGTCGCGAGTTCGAATCTCGTTTCCCGCTCCATCTTAAATTATTATTATAACTGTGATTTTCATTCACTATGCCCGGGTGGCGAAATTGGTAGACGCAGGGGACTTAAAATCCCCCGGTAGCAATACTGTGCCGGTTCAAGTCCGGCCCCGGGCACCATTAGAATGAAAAGATAACTGGTGCCATCGCCAAGTGGTAAGGCCGTAGCCTGCAAAGCTACTATCCCCAGTTCAAATCTGGGTGGCACCTCCAGTTTTATTTAATAATATTTAACTTAGTAATACAAATTGTGGATCTTTGGCAGAGTTGGTCGAATGCACCGGTCTTGAAAACCGGCGAGGGTTATACCTCCAAGAGTTCGAATCTCTGAGGGTCCACCACTTCTTTATCCTTTACAACACCCTAAACACCGACATCACAAGCAACTTTAAGCTTACATCAAATTACACATTGGTAACCTATTGGTAACCACTATTCAAATTACCAATCTTTTCAGTATTAATGACTTGGAATTAAATTAGGCATTACATAAGAAGCAAACACACTATTAAATCTTAATCTAATGTCGCCATCAGCAAGTTCATTAAGATAAACACCAGTATATTTTTTACTTTTGATTCTACTCATATTCTCTCTACTTTTAATTCGTATTATTATATACCTTTTCATATTTAGACTTTATAAAAAGTTTATCTATGAAATTTAGTTTCATAATAATCTATAATATATACCCATAGTTTAGAAATTTAATGAATTACAAACTATTAATATCTATTAGTTCTAAAATATGCTAAAATATAAACCATGAGTTTAGAAAAAGAAACAAAATTAAAACTATTATATCAATTGTTACCAGAAGGTGTTGTCGTTCCAAGTAGTTGGCTAATTTCAAATGGCTATTCTTCCCAACTTATTTATAAATATATTCAAAATGGTTGGCTTAAGAAAATAAGTCGTGGGATTTATGTTCGTCCTGCATCCATAATTACTTGGCAAGGCATAGCAATTGGCATTCAGTCGCTTTGTGAAATACCTTTCTATATAGGTGGTATCACAGCACTCAATATTCAAGGTTATGCACATTACCTACCTATAGGTGAAGAAAAATATATAACCATGCATGGAAAAGATAAAACCCCATTATGGATAAAACAACTCAACAATTATTCATTTAAAGTTCATAAAAAACCTTTCTTTGGAGAGCTAGGGTTAAAAAAATATCAATCTTCCATACGAGACCTTGAACTTATAATATCATCTCCAGAAAGAGCCATACTCGAACTACTTTATCTAATAAGTGATAAAGGGGTAAGCTTTCAGTTTGCAGCAGAAATATTTGAAGGAATGAGTACACTAAGTCCAAGACTTCTTAATGAACTGCTTCAGAACTGCGATAGTATGAAAGTAAAAAAGATATTTCTATTTTTTGCACACTATTATAATTTTGCATGGTTTAAATATATAAATAAAAATATTACTCTTGGTTCTGGTAAACTACAAGTCGTAAAAGATGGTGTTTACAACAAAGAATATAGGCTAACAATACCAAAGGAATTTGATGTTCAATCAGACTAATATATACTTCAAGCAAGTCAAGTTACTTTTAGAAGTTTTACCCTATGTCA
The DNA here is from genome assembly GCA_021157665.1 of Sulfurimonas sp. Lineage (GTDB taxonomy): Bacteria > Campylobacterota > Campylobacteria > Campylobacterales > Sulfurimonadaceae > Sulfurimonas. The sequence goes on along the minus strand of JAGGWE010000193.1, from coordinate 959 downwards.
ATAAAGAAGAATGTTTTGCACTTAAAGGTGGTACGGCAATAAATATGTTTGTTAGAGATATGCCAAGACTTTCTGTCGATATTGATCTTATGTACTTACCTATAGAAGATAGGAAGAGTAGTTTACACCATATTTCTGAATCACTTGAAAGAATTGCTGTTGATATAGAAAAATCTATGAGACATACAAATGTAATTCGGTTGGACCAGCGTTCTGACGGATCACTTTCAAAACTCTTAGTTGAGCAACAAGGTGTGCGTATAAAGATAGAGACATCACCTGTAATGAGAGGGACGGTAAAAGATACAAATACTATGATGGTTAGTGAAAGTGTTGAAAAAATGTTTGGATTTGCTGAAACTAATGTGGTGAGTCATGATGATTTATATGCAGGTAAAATATGTGCTGCTTTAGATCGCCAACATCCACGAGATTTTTTTGACATTAGAGGACTACTAGATAATGAAGGAATTACTCCTTCGCTAATGGATGTCTTTATCGTTTATCTTATTAGTTCCAGCCAACCTATTTCAAAATTATTACAACCAAATAGAGTAGATATTACACATCTATTTGAAGAACAGTTTATTGGTATGACAACAGAACCAATTGAGCTCATTACATTAACAGATACAAGAGAAGAATTAATACAACTCCTACACAAGAACTTAACACAAAGTCACAAAGAATTTTTATTGGGTTTTAAAAGAGGTGAGACAGATTGGAATCTATTACCATTTCAAAATATAGATCAACTTCCATCTGTAAAATGGAAAATACATAATCTAGATAAAATGAGTCATCCAAAACGTAAAGATGCTCTTGAAAAATTAGAAAATTGTTTCTAGTGATATTTAAATTTGTACTCATATTAGTTTTTTGGTACTGAGAGTGTGAATCCCTAATTATCCTTCACACTCTCATTCTATGTTAAAAATGAAAAATATACTATTCAATAC
>JAGGWE010000231.1 GCA_021157665.1 Sulfurimonas sp. | reverse complement strand
CTATAAATAAACATCTAAAAAGAGAAACTATTTATAAAATGATTTGTTTAAACTTTTCATCTACCATTTTTATTACATCATCTATATTTGCACCTGCTTTAACCTCTATTGAAAGATGTACCGGTTTATAGAGTATATTACTTTTTTCAGATATTTTGTTTTCTTCTACAGCAGTTTTTAAACTAATTCGATTTATTATTTTTTCTATAAGTCTATGAACTTTTTCATTACGAATCATAATAAATTTATTATGTCCGTAATAGGCTACAAATATAGCATGTTCATCAAGCTCTTTTTTCTGTGTTTTAAATACTTCTGCAACATTTTCATCGATACTATTTCGAATATCTCTACCATACCATTTAACCATCTTATCAATATTCTCAATCCTTATAATATCAATAACAAAAGAAGAGTTTTTATTAAGGCGATGCTCAAGATTTGCAGTAGCTGCATAAATATTTGGTAACCCTGTTTTTGTATTAATATTAACAAGTTGTTCCTCATCAGTAATATCAGTAAAAGATATAATATACTTATCTTTGTTAGATACTTTTTTATGTTTAATAAGATAGACTTTATCTTCCAGCTCTCTCTTTATTATAACCTTATGAATCTCTTTATTATTTGATTCAAGTAGTCGAGTAAACTCTTCATTAGTATTAACATCTACATACCCTTTGTGTACTTCAAAGAGTGAAGGAAGATTCTTAACTTCCATCTGATATGAACCTAAGCTTTTATAACCTGCAATATCTAAAAACTGCTGATTTACCTGCGTTACTTCTCCATTATCTATAGCTACAATTCCATGTTCAATCATGTCAACAATTGTTTGTGTTTCTGCTATTTTTTCATCTATTTTCTTTTGAAGAAGCTGGTTCTGTTTTTTATTGTAAATAAATTCACTAAGTTTATAAAGTACTAGTAAAAATTTCTTGTTATTAAAAGGCTTAAGTACAAACTTATCAACCCCTTCATCAATTAAACTCATGAGGTATTGTGGCTCATTATATGCAGATGTAATTATAATCTTCTGCTCTTCATTAATTTGTTTAATAGCATGAACCATCTCGATGCCATTCATCTTTGGCATATTGATATCACTGATAACAATATCATAATCTCCGGCTTTATATTGTTCAAGTCCATCTTCACCATTATCAGCCAAATCAATCACTGGAAAGAAACGACTCAAAAAATCATAAATCTCTTCTTGAATACTTTTGTCATCTTCTACATATAACACTTTTATATCCACAGCATACTCTATTAACTTGCTTATTGTAATCATATTCAACCCCCTTATATGCGAAAAAAATAAAACAGTTTTGCTTTAAATTAAGAAAAAATATTATATCATAATAATATCTTTTCTTATACTTAAGTACCTGCTCATAAAGGATTTAGCATGGATAATTTATTTAAAATAAAAAAACTTTTTAAAACTATAATATTTAAATATTTTTTTACTTTTTTATCAATTATTATTATAATTGAAATTTTAATTATGATTTTTTTATATTTTCTCGATTTAAATTCACCATGGATTGAAGCACCTCTTGATGCGTTTTTTCTAGCAATTTTTTCATATCCGATTTTAATATACTATATTATAAAACCATTCTCTAAAGAACTAGAGTTTAATCAAAACTATCTTCAAGGTATCATTGATGCTGCTCCAAATATTATGATTGTAACTAATGGTAACAATATTATAAAAGCCAATCGTACAATGTTGAAGTTTACAGGCTTTAACACACTTCAAGCATTCAAACAAAAACATGATTGTATTTGTGATTTTTTTATAAAAGACAGTAACTGCCTTATGTCAATTGTACAAGGTGTCGATTGGTTAGAATTCATTCTCTCAAAGCCAACTGATACACATGAAGTCTCTATGATGTATAACGATAAACAACATCGTTTTATTGTTCAGGCAAAAACCTTAGATTTTAATGAAACTAATCACTCTGTGGTAACATTTACTGATATCACTGAAATAGAAAAAATAAAAAATCAGTTACAAAACAGTTATAAACTTCTTTTAGAAAAGGAAAGAAAATTTCTGGCAATAACAGAGTCTGCACTAGATGCCATCATCATGCTTGACTCCAAAGGCAGGCTTGTATTTTGGAATCCAAAAGCTAAAGAGATACTTGGCTATGAAGAAGATGAACTTATGGGAAAAGACTTTCATAAAATTGTAGCACCTGAAGCTTTTTATGAAGCTGCTGTAAAAGCATATGAAAAGTTTGCCCAGACCGGAGAGGGAGCAGTTCTTGGTCAAATTTTGGAACTCTCAGCGATTAGAAAAGGAGGACATGAGTTTCCTATCTCACTCGTTCTAAGTGGTGTGCAGATTGATGGAGAGTGGCACGGCATAGGATTTATGCGTGATATTACGGAGAAAAAAGAGCTGCAAAGTGAACTCAAACAAAAAGATGAAATTATGCTAGCCCAGTCACGCCAAGCAGCAATGGGAGATATGATTAGTATGATTGCCCATCAGTGGAGACAGCCTATAACAGCCATAGGAATGAGTGCACAAAATATGCAGCTTGACATAGAAATGGATGATATTGACTCTAAACGATTCGATACTAAACTAAGTAAAATTGTTGAATTAACTGCATTTCTATCAAAAACTATTGATGACTTTAGAGATTTTCTAAAACCTAACAAAAAACCAAATACTCAAATGCTCTCAAAAATAATTAAAGGTACTCTTAGTATTATTGAAAAAAGTCTGGAAAATAATAATATAACTCTAAAAGAATCGCTGCAAGATGATACAGAAATTACCACATATTCAAATGAAGTAATTCAAGTACTGATAAATATCATAAATAATGCCAAAGATATTATAAAAATAAAAGATATAAATAACGGAATTATCTGCTTAAATATAAGCCATGATAATGAGACAGCAAAGTTTGAAATCTGCGATAATGCCGGTGGAATACCAGAAGATATATTACCAAGAATATTTGAACCGTATTTTTCTACTAAAGAGGAAAAAGGTGGTACCGGACTTGGACTATATATGTCAAAGATGATAATCGAAAAGCACCTAAAAGGTATTATAGATGTACATAATAATGACGAAGGTGCCTGTTTTAGTATCACAATTGCACTTAAACATGATGAAGGAGTCTTAGATGACTGACTTAAAAAAACTTCGAGAGTTTACAAAAGATATGAAAGTCCTTTATGTAGAGGATGATAAATTGATTCGTGCAGAGATACAAGAGTATCTGGAAAGATTTTTTCCTGTAGTAGATCTGGCTGATAATGGGCAAGAGGGATTAGAACTTTATAAAAAAGGTGATTATGATCTGGTTCTCAGTGATATCAATATGCCAAAGATGAATGGCATTGAAATGTCAAAGGCGATCTTGCAAAAGAATCCCAATCAAGCCATTATCATCAACTCAGCATATAATGAATCAAAGTATCTCTTAGAACTTTTTAATGCAGGTATTGAATATTATGTACTTAAACCAGTAAATATTAAACAGTTAAATAAAATTATCTATAAAGTTGCCGAAGCGAATCACAATCAAAAAATAGCTCAAACTTATAAAGATTTAACTATTAACAAGAATAAAGAGATTAAAGACAATATCTATATAAATAGGTTAACCAGTCTTGATAACTTATCTGCTTTTATGAATGATATTACTTTGCACGACACCGCTAAGCCAGAGTTTAGCGTATTGATACTTCTTGATATTGATAACCTCCAAGGTATTAATGATCTCTATGGGACTGATTCTGGTAATAAAGTTATTGTTGATTTTGCAAATTTTCTAAAGAATTTTACTCATAAACTCTCTTATAAACTCTACCATGCAACTGGTGATCAATTTATTTTACTAGATCAAGTTACCTATATTGATACCGAAAAGTATGAAGATGAGTTTAAAGATTTGCAAGAGCAAATCGGACTATTTAGTGTCTATCTCAGTAAAGCGGATAAAAAGATTGATATTAATGCGACAATCGGTATGTCACTAGGGCAAGATTGTCCGTTTGAACATGCTGATATGGCACTCAAAAATGCAAAAGACAAGCATCAATCTTATACAGTCTATAATACACTACTAGATACAACACAAAAGATGGAACAAAAAATTGAGTGGCAATATAAAATCATTAGAGCTCTTGAAAACAACCGTATTGTTCCAGTATATCAGCCTATAGTTGATATAAATAGTAATATTGTCAAATATGAAGCATTAATGAGATTAGTGGAAATAGAGGATGGACAAGAGAAGTTTTTTTCTCCCTTTCATTTTATGGAAATTGCACAGCAAAGTAAATATTACAGTGCAATTTCAAGTATGATGATTCATAAAGTACTTGATTCTTTAAAAACGCATGAGCATCTTATTTCTATAAATTTTTCATATACAGATATTCAAAATAAATCATTTATGAGGACTATATATAAACGAATAAAAGAGGAAAATATAGGAAATAGAATTATTGTTGAAATTCTTGAAAGTGAGAGTATTCAGGATTATAAGACACTTAAAGACAGCATTACAAAGTTTCGTAGTCTTGGCGTAAAGATTGCTATTGATGATTTTGGAAGCGGCTATTCAAATTTTAAACAAATTTTAGAGATTCATCCTGAGTATATAAAAATAGATGAAAGCCTGATTAAAAATATAGATGTAGATGCACATGCTTTTATTTTAACAAAGTTTATCGCTACATTTTTTCATGAGCTCAATATTATAATAATTGCTGAGCATGTTCATACTAAAGAGATTTATGATATTTTAAAAAGATTTGAGATTGACCAGTTTCAAGGCTATTACTTTTCTGAACCACTAAGAATTATATGATAGTAATGCAAATATGTTTATAAAATGGAAATCTTTATTAAATCAAAAATATTATATAATTGTTATTGTAAAAGAAAATACAAGGATGATTTATATGAAAAAGTTTTTTAGTTTTTTAGCAGTTTTTAGTATTTTAGCTCTAAGTAGTGGGTGTTCGGCTACATGGGAAGGGGTTAAAGAGGATTCCAATAAGGCTTGGAACTCTACAAAAGGTACAATTCACGAAGCAACTGAATAAGAATTTTTCAATTGCTTCATCTGAAATTCTACATGCTTTGGCATGTGGAATTTAAAATCTAATCTTCTTCAACAAATCCAAAATCTTCATCGTCACCTTTTTGAGCTTCTAAAATATCATCAATCAATTCTGTACACTCCTCTTCATCTATATCACCACTAACAATATCATCTAAAATATCTTGTAAATCTGCTTTAAACTCACGAAGTTCTTCAATCTCCTCTTTTGCGTCCTCTGAGGCTTCTTTATTATCAGCTATCTCTTCAAAAATCTCATCTAATCTTTCATCTAAATCTGGAATAACACTTTTTGTTAATAACTCTTCTAGTTTTTGTGCCTGAGACATTTTTATACCTTTTTATTTTTAATTATGCAATAATACAATAATTTATCAAAAAGAAGAGTAATGAATTTTTATGCACTAATAATTGGAACAGAAATATTAAACGCAAGAAGAGAAGATAAACACTTTAAATTTCTTCAAAGTGAATTAGCAAAATATGGACATGAACTTTTTGCATCTTTTATTGTCAAAGATGATGAAAAACTTATGAAAAATATTTATCAATTAATTAAAAATGATAAAGATGCTGTACTTTTTTCTTTTGGTGGTATTGGTTCAACCCCTGATGATCTAACAAGAGAGATAGCATCTGAAATTTTCACTAACAAAAAAGTACAACGGCATGTGGAGTTTGAAAAAGATATTATTGAAAAATTTGGCAGTGAAGCATATCCACATAGAATCTACATGGCAGATTTACCACCAAATGCCAAACTACTTTTTAATCCCATAAATAATATGTCTGGATTTTCACTAGAAGATAAATACTTTTTTGTTCCAGGTTTTCCACAAATGGCACATCCTATGATTAGTGATGTTATAAATAAATTTTTCTCAAAAAAAGTTGATAAATATAGATTTACACTTCTAGCACGAACTAGCGAAAACACACTTATTACACTTATGAAAACACTACCTTCAAATGTAGAATTATCATCACTTCCTATCTTTAAAGATAACAAACCATCAGTTGAGTTATCACTTAGTGGCTTTGATAAATCAAACACTTTAGAGTATTTTAATCTATTTTGTAAAGAATTAAACTCCCTAAATATAGAGTATAAATTAATATAATTAGTTTATATGTCGATATAACTACATATTAATCAAGGAATATCATTATGTTAGTTTGGTTATTGGTACTATTGTTGCTAAGTATTGTCATATATGTTGTTTATAGGTGTTCTTTTACTAACAAAAAAGAGCTAACAAAGGATAATCAACATTACACTTTTAAAATATAAAAGGGTTAAAATGGCGTTAAATATAAATAATCACACATTCAAAGGGCATAAGACATTGCTTGGTAGTAGATATGTTACATATGGTGAAGTTGAACTTCCATTAAGGTATGAAATCTTTTCAAAATCAAAAGATGGTTTCGACTGGGGACATAACGGTCCTGCATCTATGCAATTGGCCTTTTCAATTCTATACCAACTAAGTAATATGGATACTGCAACAAAATATGTATTAAAATTCACACAAGATGTAATTAAACAATTAAATTCAAGAGATTGGAAGCTTAATGCTAGAGATGTAATTAAATGGTTAGATGAGAATAAAGAAGAATCTGAATTAATTTTGGTTACTCAACCTATAAAAAAATCAAAAAAGAAAAAAACAAATATAGTAAAAAGTATTTGTCAAGAACTTCATATAACACAAAAACAACTTGCTGAAATTTTAGAAGTTCCAGAAGGAACTGTTAGTTCTTGGGCTGTTAAAGATGAGATTCCAAGGCTTGGAAAAAAAGCAATTGAATTTTATACAATAAACACGAAAAATCAAAAAATTGTAGATAGCTATAAAGATTTTATTCATCTTTTACAAGCTTCATAAAAAGGTTTTAAATGCAACCAAAAGATGAAATAACAAGAAGCTTGCTTATAGATAGACAAACTTGGAATGATGTTATGAAATACTCAAGACAAAGATATAAAATGAGCTTAAGTAAAGTTGTTGAAGCCCTACTTCAAGAGTGGTTAGCTAAAGAAAAAAGAAAACCATTAGATAACAAAAGTCAAGGTAAGTTTTTTCATTAACTATCTTGCAAAATTTGTATTTTTAGGTGCGTTTTTATCATAGTTAAGAATTTTTAAGACAGATTTTTTATTCATTTTTCTAGCAAAATCTATAGCCGTAAAACCTTTAAAATCAAGGGCATACTTATCAACCCCTTGCTCTATCAACTTTTGAGTAATCTCTACTCTGCCATAACATGCAGCTGCCATCAATGCCGTAAAACCACTTCTTCGCATAGTTTTGTTTACATTAATACCTTTTTGGATAATAAAATTCACCATCTCTAAATTATCATATGTAATTGCCATATCAAAAATAGATACACCCTCTTCATCAAAGTCATATATATCAGCACCATTTTCTATGAGTAACATTAACAAATCAAAATCACATCTAGCGCGGATTCCACATGCCAAGATTGATTCACAAACATCATTAGTCTCTTCCAAATCAGCACCGTCTTTTATATACTTTTTAACACCAATATAATCATTATTTTTTAATAATTCTAACCATTTATTCATAAGCGTAGTATATATAAATTTTCATTAGTAGTTTTTATGTATAATTACACAAATAAATTACTTAAGCGAGAATTCATGATAACTATTGAAACAACAGATGCTTTTAAAGCACTGATAGAAGATATAAAAACTACAACAGAGGGATATAGAGATCCTTTAGCGTTTGGTATTGCAAGAATAGATTTAGGGCAGTTAAATGCTGAAAAATCTCTTCAAGCTACTTACCCTTTAATTAACTGGGATGAAAACTTTGGAAGTGCTGCAATTTTTATAAGAGCATTAGAAGAACAAGGTGTAAAAGTAGATTTTACTCAGAGTGAAGTTGTTTGTAACATTAACTTAGAATTTTTAAGAGCTTGTTTAGCTGCTTTTACTCCTTACTCAGAAGAAGCTTATGGTGATGCACATAAAAATATTCAAGTTATATCTGCTCTTTATGCTCAGATTATGAATAATGGTAGTTTAGAAAATGAGTTCAAGGTGACATTTATTTTTGATGATGCTCCACTTCAAAGTGTTGAAGCATCTTACTTAAAACTTTATGCAATCTCTCAAGCCAAAGTACATTTAAGAGAAATTAATTTAAATGGTGCATTTGGTGCTTTACCAAATGTTGCATGGTCAGATGGTCAACCTATTGAATTAGATTATCTTAGAGAATATGAAATAGAATTAAAATTAGCAAATGAATACCCTCATGTTGATTTCGTTGATAAATTTCCAAGATTTTTACAACATATTATCCCTGCTGATAATACAAGAATTTTAGATACTTCAAAAGTAAGATTTGGTGCTCAACTAGCAGCTGGAACAACAGTTATGCCTGGTGCATCTTACATTAACTTCAACGCTGGAACAACTGGTTCAGTTATGGTTGAAGGTCGTATTAGCTCTTCTGCTATCGTTGGTGACGGTTCTGATGTTGGTGGTGGTGCTTCTATTCTTGGTGTTCTTAGTGGAACTGATGGTAACCCTATCTCTATTGGTAAAAACACTCTTTTAGGTGCAAATTCTGTTTGTGGTATTCCACTAGGTGATGCTTGTATTATTGATGCTGGTTTAGCTATTTTAGAGGGTACAAAAGTTGGAATTTATCCAGCAGAACTTAAAAAAATTATGGAAGTAAATACAAATGCTAACATGGTTGGTGAGGTTTTTAAAGGTAAACAACTAGCTAACTTTAGTGGTCTTCACTTTAGACAAAACTCTATGACTGGTGAGATTACAGCTTCTCGCTCAACTAGAGAGATTAAGCTAAACGCTGATTTACACTAATTATATTGGCATGTGCAAACTCTTGACACATGCCGAACCCTCAAAATCTAATAATCTTTATTTTAGTTATATAAGACTATAATTGTTAATTATAAGGAGTATTTCATGAATATATCAAACAATATTTCATCTATTCAAGCTCATCAAACAATGATGAATACAAGTGCAAATAATGTTGCTAATGTAAATACTGACGGCTTTATTCCTACAGATACAAAAATTGATAATACTGATAAATCTGTGACAGCAAATCTATCTAAAGCAACAGATACTGGCTCGACAAAAAGTCAAACTGATTTAGCAAAAGAGATACCTAGGCAAATTATCGCTCAAGATATAGTGGCACTAAATGCAAATGTAATTAAAACTCAAGATGATATTTTAGGCTCACTTTTAGATATAAAAGCTTAGCTTTTTATCTAGTAAGTATATTCATACTCATAATATTTTTTAGTAGTCCTGAGTCTTTATCATAATATTTCAGTTCATCTCCAAATTTTAAAGTGCTAAAAACTGACTTACCTACTATAAATCTACCCTCTTTATTGTCTTTTTTTGTTTTAATACCCCAAACATTTTGATAAATAATAACTTCATTATTTAAAATACCAACATATAAAACAATATGACCTTTTTTATATAAAAGAGTTTGAAATGGTATCCCTTTTTCTTTTATAAGCTCTGTTTTTCTGCTATCACTCATAACACTTAAATCAATAACCTTACCTATATTAGCTTGTAGAGAAGAGTTCCTTGGTAAATATATACCAAATGGACTAAACAAATCCATCATAGTTGATGAACAATCTCTTTGTTCATAAATACCACCCCAACCATACTTAGTTTTTGACACCTCTTTAATTATTTTATTTAAATTATTTGAATTTAATTTTAATATCTCTTTTGAAGCTATCTCTTTTGAAATAAAAGATTTATTAAACAATGGTTCATTATTTTTGTATGATGAAACAGTTAAGATAGTATAACTATCTTCATCTTCATCAATTAATGCAAACATCATCCCTATTCTAGTGTCAAATAATGGTTCACCAAATGTACTAAATAAAGGAACACCCTCTTTTATAATAACAATCTGCTTTGCATCCTGCCATAAAGAGACCTGTTTATCATCTATAAATACAAATTCATTACTTTTTATCCAACCAAAAGCAAAACTACTAACAATAAATGCCCATTGCTTATCTCTTGAAAAATGTGATACAAATATTGGTGTATTTGCATTAATAGAACTATTTTGAAGATAATCAAAAGGAAAACCCTCTCCAGCTAAAGATGGATCTCTTAAAATAGGCTTATCTGTCGGCATTGCTCTTATATTTGAGTATTTTAGTATTAATCCTTTTTTCTTTAAGCTATTATATTCATCAAAATTGGATTTTCTATATATCTCATTAAAAAATTCTTTCTCTATAGGAAGTAAATTTTCACCATAACTATTTCCAACTTTAAAATATTTAAAAGGCCATTTTATATTATCTAATGATTGAGAAGCTTTTTTAATATTCCACATACTAAAATAAGATTTTTCATATTTTTTTTGTATTTTATATAATCTGTTTTCTTTAATTTTTTTTGTATAATATTCAATGTTTTGAGGTATTTTAATTAAATCTTCTATAACAATAGAGTTTTTTTCAACTACTTTTTTAATTTCAATATCTTTTTTCGCAGAACATCCAAAAAATATTAAAGAGATTAAAATAAGAGATATATATTGCAATAAAAATCCTTTTTTAATCAACATCACCAAATCTACTTACAACTCTACCTATAACTTCTATCTCATTTGGGTAAAGTGTTTGTGTTGAATATACTTTATTGTCGGATATTATATCCACTTTCCCATCTATTCTTTTTTGTACTCTTTTTATAAAAAGTCCAGCCTCTGTTCTTATAGTAAATATCCCACCTCTTTGAAGATCAGTTTTATCTCTATTTATAAATACTATATCGTTATAACTAAAAGTTGGCTCCATAGAATCACCTGAGACATTGATAGCTTCTATATGCTTCAACTCTCTTTCTCCACCTAACATCATAACAAACTGTTCTGGAATCTCTAACTCTTGAACCTCTTCTATATCAGTATAACTACCACCTCCAGCAGAAGCAGAAATATCACTAAAATATTTAATCATAAAAAATTTATTTGTAGCTTCAACTAAACTTTCAGGGGATTGTCCATAGAGCATCCAGTTTATAGATATAGATTTAGTTGCACAAAAATCTAAAAGCTCAACATATGGTATTTTATCTCTTTTTTTCATAGTTGCAAAATTCATTTGTGAAATTCCTAAAACATCTGCTATATCTTTATCAAATATTTTTCTACCGTTAAAGTCAGAAGAGATAATACTTTTTATCTCTTCTACTATTTTTGACAAACTATTCATTTTTAACCCCTATTATTATTAAATATTCTAAATTATATTCTAAATATGACATTATGTCAAAGATTTCATGACAATTTGTCATATTTTTAAGGATAAAGTTTAAAAT
>JAGGWE010000063.1 GCA_021157665.1 Sulfurimonas sp. | reverse complement strand
TTGAGATAGCAAGAAGAATCTCTAGTGGTAGCTTTGAAGAGATTCAATCTGTTATAACAGCAGATGAGTTAAATGAGCTTAAAAAAGCTATAAAAGAGGTTCATGTTGATGTTGAGGTTGAGAAGTACATGATTGAACTTGTAAATGCTACAAGAAATCCAGCTGATTATGGACTTGAAGAGCTAAAAGATTTTATTCAGTTTGGAGCTTCGCCTCGTGTAAGTATCGATATGTTTAAAGCTGTAAAAGCTATGGCATTCATGAGAGGAAAAGATTTTGTAACACCTGTTGATGTTGCTTATATCGTTAAAGAGTTGATGAGACATAGAATCGTATTAACTTATGAAGCAGAGGCTGAGGGAATAACAACTGATGAGATTATCCAAAAAGTTTTAGAGACAGTAGCGATACCATAAGTTGATAGGTTGATTTTTGAGTAAACTGCAAAAAATATTAGTTCGTGCAAGACGACAAGTTTTTAGTGAAATGGTTGGAAACAACCCCTCTATCTTTCAAGGTGAGGGTTATGATTTTATAGAACTTCGTGAGTATATGCCGGGGGATGATATTCGTCGGATTGATTGGAATATTACTGCGAAAATGCAAACTCCATATATTAAAGTTTTTCGTGAAGAGAGGGAACTTAATGTTGTTATAGTTTCTATCTTAAACGGTAGTGTACATTTTGGTTCTAAAAAATTTAAGCAAGAGACAATAGCTGATATTGTTGCATTGCTTAGTTTTTCAACTTTAAAAAATGGAGATATGTTAAGTTCTTATATTTTTACGGATAAAATGATTTCAAATTCAAAACCAAGTAAGAAAATTTATCAAATTCAAAAAAGTGTTTCTGAGATTTTGGAGTTTGATGCTATAAATCAACAGGTTGATTTTAAAGTTATTGCGGATACTCTTTATAAGAGATTAAAAAGAAAATCGCTTATTTTAGTTGTTGGTGATTTTTTTGAGATTCCAGATTTTAAGCTCCTTGCTAGAAAGCATGAAGTTGTATCTATAATAGTGAGAGATAGATTAGAAGAAAATCCACCACAAATGGGTTTTTCATCTTTAGTTGACCCTGAGAGTGGGGTAAATTTAGAGGGTGATTTTAGCAAGTCAAGTATAGAAGCTTATAGTAAAAAAGTTTATGTACATGACCATAAACTATATGAAACTTTTAGAAAACATCAAATTAGATTTACTAAAGTATATACAGATTCTATCGCTAGTGTTGAACTTCGTAGATTATTTGAGGGAAGATAATGCCACCAAAACAACATTTCGATATACCTTTGCATGATATAAAACCAATAGTTGAGGTTCAAGAATACTCTTTTTATTATTTTTTGGGTGCAGTTGGTATTGCTATTATCTTGGCATGTGGAGTTGTTTATCTTTTATATTTTTGGTATAAAAAAAGAGCTGCCTTTAATGTGAGAAAATATCATGCAAAACTTTTACACACACTTGATTTAAAAGATACTAAAAATTCAGCTTATGCTATCAGTTCTTATGGTTTTACATTTAAAGATGATTCACCTCGGCATGTGGAGATGTTTAAAAATTTAAATGAAAGATTACAAAGCTACAAATATAAAAAAAGTGTTGAGGTATTTGATAGTGAAACGATAGCTTATATAGAACTTTATAAGGGGATGATTGATGTTTGATGGTTTGTATTTTGAATCTCCTTTAGTTTTATTACTGATAATTTTATTTATGGGATGTGAAAAATTTTGTAAGATGAAATTACCATCAATCTATTTTCCCCATACTGGACAGTTTATGAAAAACTCTGTTTCAGCATCAAAACTACTTTTTTTACTTAAATGGTTGGGGATTATTATGCTTATAATTACATTGGCATCCCCCGTGCGTGATGAACCTTATGAAGTTGAGCCAAAAAATGGTTATGAGATAGCTCTGATACTTGATGCCTCTCAATCGATGCAGGCAAAAGGTTTTGATAGAGATAATCCAGAGTTAAATAGATTTGATGTTGTAAAAAGTATAGTTAGTGATTTTATTCAGCAAAGAAAAAATGACAATATCGGTTTAGTCGTTTTTGGTAAGTACTCTTTTATCGCTTCACCTTTAACTTATGATGAAAATATTTTAAATCGTATAGTTTCACAACTTCAAATCGGAATGGCAGGAAAATATACAGCACTTTATGAGTCTTTGGCTCAAGGTGTAAACCTTTTAAAAATGACAAAATCAAACTCTAAGGTAGCGATTTTACTTACAGATGGATACTCAACAGCTGGGGTTGATAAAGTTCCATTAGATGTTGCTATGGAGATGGCTAAAAAAGAGGGGATTAAAGTTTATCCTATCGGTATTGGTATGCCAAATGAGTATAATCAACAAGTTCTTGTGAAAATTGCTGATGGAACTGGTGGTGTTGCTTTTGGTGCTTCATCTGCTACAGAATTGGAAGAAATTTATAAAAAAATAGATGAGTTAGAAAAATCAGAGATAAAAACTGAATCTTTTACATATTTGAATTATTATTATTTTTATCCACTTTTTATAGGGTTTATTTCATTAA
>JAGGWE010000044.1 GCA_021157665.1 Sulfurimonas sp. | reverse complement strand
TTAGTGCTGTAAAAAACTCTAAGGCAATACTTGCATCTTCAAGTCGTCCAGCTGAATTTATACGAGGAGCAATTTGAAATGCAATATCTTCTGAAGAGATAGATGATTTAGCTAAAAAATCTCTTATAATTATAGAAGCAGGGCGAGTTGAACTCATTAAAACTTTTAAGCCCTCTTTTACAAGAGTTCTATTTATATCTATTAGAGGCATAATATCAGCGATAATAGCGATAGCTAAAATATCTAAAAACTGTTTCATGTTGATATTTAGTTTTAACTCTTTTTTTACAAGTCCTAAAAGTAACCATGCGACCTGTGCGCCACAAATCTCTTTAAAAGGGTATTGGCATGTGGAAAGTTTAGGGTCAACAATGAACTTGGCATGTGGAAGTGTTTGAGATGGAGTGTGATGGTCGGTTATAATTAACTCTATCCCTCTCTCTTGACAAATTTTAGAGGCTTCAATCGCAGAGATACCATTATCAACTGTAATAATTAAATCAGTATTAATCCTTTCTAAAACACTAGGGCTAACACCATAACCATCTTTAAAACGGTTAGGAATTATAGCTTCAAGTGGATAAGGGATTTGTCTGAAAAAATCAACCATAATAGCAGTAGAACTTACACCGTCAACATCATAATCCCCAACTACGGTGATTTTTTCATTGTTTTTTATGGCATGTGCGATTCTTTTAGCAGAAGACTCAGCATCTTGAAGTAGGGAAGGATTTGGAATATCTGAGAGTTTTTTTTCTTCACCATTAAATCTTGAAGATAGAATTTCAAAGAGTTTATGTTTATCTAGCAGTGGGGTTTTATCAAAACTTGGCATTTTGGTTTTTCCTTGAAGTGTAGGATGGCAATAGTCTTTAACATAAATGTTTTATTGAATTTTAATTTCTTAAGAGTTATCATGAGCGAAGGCAAGCCATCGCTTCCTAAGAAGTTTAAACTGTACTTGGCATTTTGTTGTTTTTTGGAACCGATGCCTTGGCTTCGGCAAAGTAGTCTTTAAAATAAATGTAAACTATTCTGCGTTAAGTGATGCTTTTACAAAAGCCAAAATAGAAGGGTTTGGAGTTTGAAGTCTTGAAGTAAACTCTGGGTGAAACTGAACACCTAAGAACCAAGGATGTCCTTCAATTTCAACAGTTTCAATAAGTCCATTAGACTCACCAGTAACAATCATTCCAGCTTTTTCTAATTGTTCTCTATAAGCAGGGTTCGCTTCATAACGGTGACGATGTCTTTCATAAATAGTTTTTTCGCCATTGTACGCTTCTCTTAAAATAGAACCCTCTTTTGTATCACAAGGATACTCTCCAAGTCTCAGCGTTCCACCCATTGGTGATTTATGAGTACGCAGTTGAGTTCCACCAGATTGATCTAGAAAGTTATCTATTAAATAAATTATCGGATAAGGTGTGTTTTCGTCAAACTCAATAGAGTTTGCACCCTCTAATCCTAGTACATTTCTAGCATATTCAACAAGTGCAAGTTGCATACCTAAACAGATACCAAGATATGGAATTTTGTTTATACGAGCATATTCGATGGCTTGGATTTTACCCTCAACACCACGAGAACCAAAACCACCAGCAACTAAGATAGAATCACAATCTCCAAGTAAAACCTCTGCTCCTCTCTCTTCAATCTCTTCTGAATCAATCCAGCAAATCTCAACTCTAGTATCAAGATGCGCTCCACAGTGGATAAGTGATTCTGTTAAAGATTTATAAGCCTCTTTAAGTTCAAGATATTTTCCAACAAAACCAACAACAGTTTTATTTTTAGGTTGAACAATCTTTTTAACTAAAGTATCCCAAGCTTCCATATCTGGATTTAACTCACCTAAATCTAACTCTTTGGCGATAGGTTTTAAGATATGTTGTCTTAAAAATGTAACTGGAACATCATAAATAGTCGCAGCATCAAGTGCTTCAATAACGCTATCTTGAGGTACATCACAACTCATAGCAAGTTTTTTCTTGAAAGTTTTAGGAAGTGGACGCTCACTTCTAGCAATAATCATCTGAGGAGTAATTCCGATACGACGAAGCTCTTGAACTGAGTGTTGAGTTGGTTTAGACTTCATCTCTCCAGCAGCTTTTATGTATGGGATAAGTGTTACATGGATAAAAAATGTCCCAGCAACCTCATCATCATGTTTCATTTGACGAATAGCTTCCATAAAAGGTAAACCTTCAATATCTCCAACAGTTCCACCAAGTTCTACAACAAGAATTTCATGCCCCTCTCCAGCTTTTTTTATACGCTTTACAATCTCTCCAACGATATGTGGAACAACTTGAATAGTTTGCCCAAGATACCCACCACTTCTTTCTCTTTCAATAACAGAAGAGTAAACTTGACCTGTTGTAAAGTTAGAAGATTTTAAGTATGAAGAATCTAAAAATCTTTCATAGTTACCAATATCTAAATCAGTTTCTGCTCCATCTTTTGTAACAAAAACTTCTCCATGTTCCAATGGTGACATTGTTCCTGGATCAACATTAATATATGGATCAATTTTTAACATACCAATTTCTTTACCAGAGTGTTTTAAAAGTGTACCAACACTAGCCGCAGTGATACCTTTTCCTAAAGAGCTTAAAACGCCGCCGGTAACAAAGATATATTTAGTCATACAAAATCTCCAAAATGTTAAATTAATATCGCGATTATATTATAAAATCTCTTAAACAGTGTATAATATCTTCAAAAAAGAGAATTATGGAAAATGCACTCTTATATGTTATAGCAGCCCTTGGTATATCAATAATTATAAATATCTTTTTAAAAAAAATTGGTGTGTCACAAATCATAGGTTATATTTTAACGGGTACTATAATTGTTTATGCTTTTGATTTGAGAGATGCTGGAAATTCTCACACTTTAGAGATGATAGGTGAGTTTGGTATAGTTTTTTTGATGTTTACCATAGGGCTTGAGATTTCACTTGCCAAGATGGGAACAATGAAAAAAGAGATATTTGGCAACGGTTTGATGCAAGTATCTTTTACTACTATTGTTGTTTATCTAATAGCTCATTATGGATTTGCTATTGAGGTAAAAACATCTGTAATTATAGCTCTTGCTTTTTCACTCTCTTCTACTGCAGTAGTTTTGAGTTATCTAAAAAGTTCAAAAGAGATATATAAACCTTATGGACAACTCTCAACGGGGATTTTAGTTTTTCAAGATATTGCTGTTATTCCGATTTTAATTCTTATCGGTTTTTTAACAACAGAGGGACATGATAGTTTATTTGATATTGTAACGAATACTTTGATTAGTGCTGTTATGGTTATTGGTCTTTTGTTTGTTGTTGGAAAGAAATTAATGACATGGTTACTTCATTTTTCAGCAGATTCAGGGGTTGATGAACTTTTTATGGGTTCTGTTTTGTTTATTGTTGTTGCTGCTTCTTTACTTGCACATTTTATGGGCTTTACTTATTCGCTAGGTGCTTTTGTTGCAGGTATGATTATAGCAGAGACAAAGTATCATCATAAGGTTGAGGCAGATATTGCACCTTTTAAAGATTTACTTTTAGGTACATTTTTTGTAGTTGTTGGAATGAAAGTAGATGTTGCTATTTTTATAGATAAATTCTTTTTAATTATTGGGATTTTTGTCGCTGTGTTTATTGTAAAAAGTATTATTATGTACTTTATGCTTAGAATTACATCAACTCATCGTCGCTCACTTAAAACTGCTCTTGCTCTTTCTCAAGTTGGAGAATTTTCTTTTGTTATTTTTGCTCTTGCTGGTATGGGTGGATTGTTGGAGAATGAATTATCTCAACTTTTAGTCTTAGTTGTAATTTTTTCTATGATGGTAACACCATTTTTCATAACTAGAATAGGGATGATAGTTGAAAAGTTAAGTGGTAGAAAAGATGTTGAAGCAGATATGTCAGCATTGCAAACAATAAAAAATCATGTTGTTGTTTGTGGATACAGTGTAGTTGGTAAATTTGTAGCTCAGCATTTAGATGAACTTGATGCTCCTTATATAGTGATAGATAATTCACTTAAACATGTAAAAGAAGCTTTAAATGATGGACTAGAAGCTTATCTTGGGGATGCCTCTAAAAAGTCTATTTTAGATGCTATACATGTAGAAAATGCAGCTGCAGTTATCGTTACTCTTGATAATATTGATAAAAAAAGATTGATTTGTGAAGCTATTTTAAAACATACAAAAGATGTAAATTTAGTTGTAAAAGTTATTTCACTAGAAGATAAAGAAAAACTAGCAGATTTAGATATTAATGTAGTAGTAGATGGTAAGGTTGAGGTGGCAAGAGTTCTTGTTGAGAGAATGATTACTTGTCAGTTAAAATATAATTAATATGGAAATAACATTAATTATAAAATCATTTATGGGTTTGGTAATAGTTTTAGCTGCTTTAATGTTTTTACTTTTTTATTCACCTAATTCTAAATCAAAAAAAGCTGAAAAAAAGTTATCTAAAACCGTCCCTGATACAAAAAAACTAAAAACAGATTTGGATTCTCTTAGAGCAATTATAAAAAATAAAAAAACCACTTCTGTGGAACTTAAAGAGGCTTTGGATCTAGTTTTAAAATATTATGGAAATATTCATAAAAAACTTGGGATAAGAGTTCATCCTGATTTTGATATATACATGGAGATACTTATTGTAATCTGTCGTCATCCAAATACTAATAAAAATATAATTATAGACTTTGATAAAGAGTTATTAAAGTTAAATCCTCAGTATAAGGCTGAGATAAATGATGCTATTACAAAAGGTCTAAACTCCAGAGGAATTTAGCTTATAATATCTGTTACAGGTCCTTGAACACTGTTTATATGCATAGTTTGTAGTTTTTCTAGTTCATCTATAGTTTTCACAAAAGTAGCGATTATATCAATACCAAGAGAATCTGTTATAACTTGCAATGCACTCATTGAGTCTTGAGATTGATCTAGTAAGAAAGCAGAATCTGCTTTTAAAAATGTAGGATTTAATTCTTTTAGATAGTTAAAGTCACTAGATTCACCAGTAAAAGAGTTGATACCAAAATTAAATCCATATTTTGTAAACAGATCTACAAAGCCTTTAACCATTGCCGTATTGTTAATAGCAAATGAATCAGTTACTTCAAACGATAGTTTAAATTTTAGTGTTTTAGCATATTTTTCAAAAAGAGAAGATAACTCATTAAAAGATTTAGCATCCTCGATAAACTCATTTGATAAACGGATAGAACATACACTATTATCGAGTTCTTGGTGTCTTTGAGTTATGAGATCTCTTAGCGTTACAATATACATTTTAGAAACTAGTCCTAAGTTAATCGCAGGTGCAATAAAATCACCATAGAAGAATTTTTTATCTTCTCCACCATCAATAGTAAAAGTCATAACTTTGTGGTCTATTGTTTTTGTTTTTGCATTTAGTGTTGGCCAGAATTTTAGGCTAAAGTAATTATGGCTAATTGATTCTTCAATTATTTCTCTCCATTGCTCTTTACCTAAGGCATTTTCATCATCTTTCTCTTCAAAAAGATATTTATTATTGTTTTCATCTGCTTTGGCATGTGTAAGTGCATTATCTGCACGAGTTAGTAACTCTCCAACACCAACTGTTGGTTTATATCTGTAAAGCCCAAGATTTATAAATATATCTTTGCTGTTTAACTCATTATCTCCTAGTAGTTTATTAAACTTGTCATTTATTTTATTGGCAATATTATTAGCATCTTGGGATTCACAATCAGGAAGCATCAATGTAAACTCTGTACCATTAACTCTAGCTATAACTTTTTCATCGTATTCTTTACAAACATTATTTAATTCATTTGCAAATTCTAAAAATATATCATCAGCTTTTTCTCTTCCAAGAACTTGATTTAAAACTTCAGCACCACTTAGAGCTATGAAGATGATAGTTCCACCATTTGCTTTGTTTTCCACTTTTATCAGTCTTGGTAGTTTAAGCATTAGGTATCGTCTGTTAAAAAGTTTTGTAGTTGGATCATTGTAAAGTAACTCTTTATTTCTTTTAACTGCTTCATTTCCTTTTTCAAATATCTCTTCAACTTTTGATACCATCGCATTCATACCTTTTACAACATCTTTAAACTCTGTTGTATATGGCATTTTTTCTTGAATGATAAATTTATTTTTTAGTATCGCTTCTGCTTGATTTTGAACGCTATATAGTGGTTTTAGTACAAAATGAAGAAGTATGCTTAGTGTGATAAGTGCAATAGTTACAGAGATAACAAATAGATATAAAAGTTTTATAAACATTTTGTAAAGTGCTTTATAAACAATGCCGGTATCACCTGTTACACTAACAATTCCAACTATATTCCAACCTGATGAAACATCAGCTGATACACTATCTAATTTAATATTCGTAAAATCAATAAACCATAAAGGAATCCCCTCAACGGGGTCGTTATCTATTTGTAAGTAATCGGATTTTCCATCATTAGATTTAAACTCTATCATTTTGTAGTAACCACTATCAAACTCAGCATCTATTGTACTGACTAAAATAGCAGGGTCTTCACTTGCATCAGCTAGTTTTATTGTTAGTGTAGATATGTTGTTTACTGTGGTTTCATAAAGGCTTTGTATCATATCTTGTTTCGCAGATTTATAGTTAATCCCCATTACGGCACCTAACATAATAATAATAAGTAATGATATGGCTAAAGCCATCTGTTTAAATAGTGTCATAGTTTTTCCCTTTTTTTATAGCTTTTTTCTTTTTTCATAGTTTCTTTCTTTTCATGCCAGCTTCAAGTTTTTTCCATTTTTTTGATTTGGCACCAGTATCACCGTTAATCATTTTAATAACCTTTACAAGGTCAGGACGCTTAGAAGCAGGTAATACAAGTCTGTTGTTATTGTCTAGAATTAAAATATCATCTTTTGTTTTTGGCCTTGCTATTTTTAAATATGCTAAAACCATATGCGAGATATTTTTACCTCTTCTGTTTTTGTAGATAACATAGGTAAATTTCAATCGTCTAGGGTCTATCCCTAACTCTTTTAAAATATAGTATTTGGTGATAGTGTAATCTTCACAATCACCCATACCTTTACCTATAAATTCATATAGAGTTGCCCAGTAATCACTAACTCCATAAACTTTTCTATCGCTTTTATATTTTATGTAATTTACCCAACTATTTACAGTATTTAATTTTTTAATATCACTTTCATTTTTAAGATCATTTAGTAATTTTTGTTTAACAGCAATAAATCGGTTTTTTGAAAAAATATTGTATTTATTTTCTGCTTTAGTTATTAGCTTTTTTGTTATTAACTCAGCACTCAATACAGTAGAGAAAAAAATAAAAAAAGTTATAAAAAGATAAGCTATTATTTTCATAATTAATTATATCTTTAGTTATATTTGTCTTTTATTAAATCCAGAAGACCCATTTTTAGCATCTTGCACGAAATTATTGGCATGTGGCTTTAGATAATGTGGAATTGCTCGACCTTTTAGTTTCATCATATCTTGAAGCATCATATCTGCTACCTCTTGGGTTTGAATTTGTTTGATTTGTGTTAGATAGATAAAAAGTAGTTCACCAAGTCTTTGCAAAGATATTTTGTAGGTTGAGTCAGTTTGTGAATAAACCCACATGCCAAAGTGATAAAAATTTTCATAAACAGAAGCATCTTTCCAGATAAGTTTTACACTGTTTTTAAAGTTCCCACTGTTATAAGTTAAGTCCCAAAATCTTGCAAATCGTTTCATTATTTGAATATCCATAAATGAGAGTTGTTTGTTTTTTAAAATATCATAAGGGGGTATATCGCTATAAACCATACCATGCTCAATATCATGTCGATTTATACTTGTTCCTGATAGCTTTTTTAGTATCCCTATCTGAATTTCACAAGAGCTTAAACTTACTAACTCATCAAGATTTTTACCAAAACTCTCTAAACTTTCTCCGGGAAGCCCAACTATCAAATCAAGATGGATATGAGCCTCTGTTTCATTCTCTAAAAACCTAATATTTTCTTTAATTTTATCTAGTTTTAATTGTCTTGAGATGTTATTTGCAATCTCAAGATTTAGTGTTTGTATCCCAATCTCAAGTTGTAATGCTCCATGGGAAAATTGTTTGATTTTATTTTTAATAGAATCTGGAAAATGGTCTGGGATAACTTCAAAATGAGCAAAATATAGAGGCTCTTTTTCTAAAAAAAAGTCTAGGATTTTATTTGCAGTTTTTATGTTGAGATTAAAAGTTCTATCTACAAACTTAAAGTTTCTTGCACCTCTGTCCCATAGTTTTTGAAATTCTCCTAAAACTTCATCTAAGTCAAAAGCACGAACTTTTTCATCCATTGAAGATAAACAAAATTCACACTCAAAAGGGCAACCACGAGAAATCTCAACATATAGATAACGGTTTTTTATATCATCATCTGAATAAAACTGATATGGAAGTTTTAACTCTTTTAGATTTGGAATATTCATTCTTATGATTTTTTCAACCCTTGGCTTAGAGTTTGAAATATCACGACATAAGTTATAAAAAGATATTTCACCCTCCCCTTGAATAATAAAATCAGCCTCATCAAGATTTACTCTAAAAGGGGTATAAGTGACCTCCGGACCACCTAAAATGATTGTAGTTTTTGGGGATATTTTTTTAAGAATATGAACCAGTTCTTTAACATAAGATACATTCCAAATATATGTACCTATACCTATAATATCTGGCTCTGAGATTAATAATTTTTCAGCAATAGTTTGGATAGCATCATTTATACTAAACTCTAAAATTTTAGTATTGGCTTGTAACTCTTTTAAGTTAGCATATAAATATCTAAGACCGATAGAACTATGAGTGTATCTTGAATTTAGAGTTGTTAGTATGATTTTCATAAAGGAAGTTTAGCATAAATTTTAAGTTCAAACACAAGAGAGAACTTAAAACTTAAAATAATTGTTTAAAACTTTTTATCTCATATGAAAGGGGGAAAACATAATTGAGATTTGAGATTATATTTATTATAAGTTAATACTTAGTTAATATTTTTAAATTTGATATACTTATGTTTAATCTTTGTGAAAGGTCTTAGTATATGCCAATACTCCTATCGATATTTTACTTTTTTTATTTTGCTATTATTGGTGTATATATAATTTTTATGCCAAAAGTTTTAGCTATGAGTGGTTATTCTGCTAGTGATATAGGGATTATCTTTGCGGCTGGACCTCTTGTTAGGTTTTTACTACCTTTTGCCTTTACAAGAGGGCTGAAGATAGATATAAAAAGTTTTAATGTAGCTTTATTTATTATGATATTTTCATCTTTTAGTTTTTATTTTTCTTTGGATAGTTTTTATAAACTTCTTTTTACAAATATTGGTTTGGGAATAGGGCTTAGTCTTGTTCTTCCATATATTGAGCTTATCTCTTTAAGTACCATCGGTAAAGAAAGATATGGAAAAATCAGACTTTTTGGTTCTGTTGGTTTTGTTCTTGTTGCTCTTGTTCTTGTGAAGTTTTTAAGTTCTGCATATATCGCTTTGCATTATTTAGTATTTTCTACTTTTTTAACAGCTTTAGTTGCTTTTGTTATTGTTAGGAATGCACATGCCAAGAGTGAAAAAAAAGAAGATGTTAAAAATGATATTGACCTTTTTCACGATTGGAGGTTATGGCTTGGGTTGACTTTGATGCAGGTTAGTTTTGGGGCTTTTTATAATTTTTTCACTATCTATGAAACTGATTATGGGGTTAGTTTGGATATGACCATATATCTTTGGAGTTTTGGAGTTTTAGCTGAGATAGCGATGCTCTTTTTTCAGGGAAGATTTCTTCGTAATAATCTACTATTAATCTTACAAATAACAACCTTTGCTAGTGCAGTAAGATGGTTTTTGCTATATCTATTTCCTCAAAATTTACCTATCTTATTTTTCGCTCAGTCTATCCATGCTCTTAGTTTTGCACTTTTTCATTCAGCTGCGATTAGTTATCTTTACTTTACTTATAAACATAAAGCTTTGGCTCAACAGTTTTTTTCTGGAATAACTTATGGTTTAGGTGGATTTACTGGGGCTTTACTTGCAGGGTATATTTATGAAATCTATCCAAGAGAACTATTTTTAAGTTCTAGTATTGTAGCTCTCTTGGCATGTGGGTTCTTGTACCTATATTCTAAAAATCAGCGATTAGGTTAGCTGTTGTTGTTCTATCAGTTCTTTTTGTGTCAGATTTAGGTTCATTAACATAATCTACTTTATAGCTTAAACTAACAGAAAAAATATCAGTTATCTTACTAATTAATGCAGTTTTTGAAAAGAGAAAGTAATTATCTATTTTACTAATATCTGTTCTATATGTTAAAGTCTCTTCAAATTTCAAGTTTTCTAATATCTGCCAAGAGTATAAAGCTTTTGCTCTGTAAGATAAATAGTCATATTTCTCTTTTGTATCTTCTGCTTCATCAATAGCGTATAAAATATTATTACCTACTTCAAGCTTATGTTTTTTTGTGTCAATAGCTATATATTTTAGACCTGGACCAGTGTACGCTTGGTAATTATAACCTGAAAACTCATCGTATTTATATCCAATTAAATACTCAAAATATAATCTATCTTTTAGTTTGTAGTCATATTCTAACTCTAAAAGATATTTATTTTTTGTTTCTTCCCCTTCATCTGATGCATATTCCCCATCAACTAAAAAAGATAAGTTATGCTTACCCCATGCTTTTTCAATTTTTGCATCAAGTGTAAGTGTATTTGAATTTGTGTTACCCTTGTTATTTACAAAACCAAACTCTGCATGTGTTTTAATCTTTTTATCTTCAATTTTTTTTGGAAGAGATGTTTCAAGCTCTTGTAAACTTTTTTGAAGTGATGCTATCTTTTGTTTTGTCTCAATAATTTTTAGTTTTTTATCTTCTATTGATTCATCAGATAAAAGCAAAGAACTAAATAGTAGTAAACTTAATAATATTTTTTCCAATCTTAATCCTCTGCTTTGTTCATATGAACATCCATTTGTGGGTAAGGGAATGAGATTCCTTTTTCATCAAATGTAAGTTTTACTTTTTCAATTATGCCAAAATGTACATCCCAATAATCAGCAGTTTCAACCCATGCTCGAACTGTAAAATTAACGCTATTATCACCTAATTCACTAACAGCTACAAAGGGTTCAGGTTCAGTTAAAACTCTTTTATCATCTTTTAATATTTGCATTAGAGTCTCTTTAGCAAGTCTTAAATCATCATCATAACCGATACCAATAACATGATCAACTCTTCTTGTTGATTTGTTTGAGTAGTTAGTGATATTTCCACCGATAATAGCAGCATTTGGAACGATAATAGTACGGTTATCAATAGGAGCAATAATAGTTGAGAAAAGATTTACATCTTCAACAGTACCCGTAGCCCCACCAGCTTCAATAAAATCCCCTACTTTAAATGGACGGAAGATAATGATTAAAACAGCTGCTCCAATATTTGCTAAAGAGCCTTGAAGGGCTAAACCAATAGCAAGACCTGCAGCACCAAAAACAGCAATAAAAGATGTAGTATTTACACCTAAAGAGTTTAATGATGCTAAAACAACCATTAGTAAAAGAATAAAGGAGATTAAACTCTCTGCAAACTCTACCAAAGTTTCATCAACTTTTGCTTTTATCATTAGTGTTTTACTTATCGTAGTTAATTTTTTAACTGCCCATTTTCCAATTACAAATATTAATATCGCAGAAATTATTTTTAAGCCATATTCACTTGCATACATTATCGCCATATCAGTATATTTTGATGCCTCTGTTGTTGCTGTTTGTATATTTGGTATATCCATAATTTCTCTCCTGAAAATAATTGTAGAATTATAACAAATTATTTAGTGAAAAATACTATTTTTTAATATAGCATATTGAAGCACTATTTGTATGAAGATAGTTGTCTGTTTCAGTTTTTGATGAGGTAAAATATAAGAATGGATTAAGATATAAGGTTATATAATTTCGGATGAATGAATGACCGTCAGTCATTTAAATTATAGGAGATTAATTTGGCGATAATAGTAGATAAAGTACAAAAAAGAAAAAATATTGCACTAGCATGTAAAAATCTATTTATTAATAATAGTATTAAAAGTTTATCTGTATCTGAAATTGCAGTAGTGGCATCTATTGGAAAAGGTACTCTTTATAATTATTTTAATAATAAAGAGGAGATACTTTTTGAAATTGTAAATATGCTGGTGAAAGAGCATGACATACAAAAAAGAGTAAATCTTTCAAAAGAGTCATCCGTAAAAGGGAAAATAAAAGTATTTTCTTCTTTTTTTTATAGCGAAAAAGATAAAGAGTTAAGAGAATTATATAAAAAGTTTGTTTCTATATCCTTAGATTCACCTAGCCAAGAGATGAAAGATTTTCAGACAAAGCACACAGAATATTATTATGAGTGGATGGGAGAGATTATCCAAAATGGTGTTGATAAGGGTGAAATTATTCCTATATCATTAGACCTACTTTCAACATTTTTTGCAGTAGGTGAAGGACTGTTTATTGCAAGTAATACAACAAACCAAATAGATAATATAGAAGAAAAAATCAATTTTCAGATAGATACACTATTTAGATTAATAAAGGCAGATAGATGAATAAAAAACTTTTACTTTTAATTATACCAGCACTTATGTATGGTGATAATTTAAAATCATTACTAGAGTTTGCAACTTCTAATAATAAGATAGTTGCTTCAAATATTTTAATACAAAAAGCAAAAAAGAGTGAAGTAGAATCTTCACAAAGTGCCTATTATCCAACCTTAGATGTAGGTGCTTTTTATAAAAGAGATGATGATGCTTCTCCTTTTCAATCTGGAGATACATATAGCGCTTATGCAAAAGTTGGAGTTGATATATATGATGGTGGAAGAAAATCTAATACTATTAAGCAAAATAAAGCTGTTCTTAAATCATCAAAATATAGTTCATCAGCTTATAAAAAAAGTTTACAATTACAAATTGCCCAAGACTTTTATAATATAAAAAGTGCAAAGTCAACACTTGATGCACTACAAGAGACAGATAAGCAGCTTTTTGCT
>JAGGWE010000010.1 GCA_021157665.1 Sulfurimonas sp. | reverse complement strand
TCTTCTGCATCTTGAACCATTTTGTTAATCTCTTCTTCACTTAATCCTGAAGAACCAGAGATTGTGATTGACTGAGATTTACCAGTACCTTTATCAGTTGAAGAAACAGTAAGGATACCATTTGCATCGATGTCAAAAGTTACTTCGATTTGAGGTACACCTCTTGGTGCAGCTGGAATATCTCCAAGCTCAAATAAACCAAGTGATTTATTATCTTTAGCAAATTCACGCTCACCTTGACCAACAGATATTGAAACAGCTGGTTGGTTATCTTCTGCAGTTGAGAAAACTTGAGATTTTTTAACAGGAATAGTAGTTCCTTTTTCAATAATCTTAGTCATAACACCACCAAGAGTTTCAATCCCTAGTGAAAGTGGAGTAACATCAAGAAGAAGAACATCTTTAACATCTCCTCTTAAAACACCACCTTGAATAGCAGCACCAGCAGCAACAACTTCATCAGGGTTAACACCTTTATTTAAATCTTTTCCACCAAAGTATTTAGAAACAGCCTCTTGTGCCATAGGTACACGAGTAGAACCACCAACCATAATAATCTCTTTGATTTCCCCATTTTCTAAATCAGATTCTTTCATCGCAACCTTAATATGATCAATAGTTTCTTCAACTAAATTAGCAATCATACCCTCAAACTTAGCACGAGTAAGTTTTACAACAAGGTGTTGTGGTCCAGCTTCTGTCATTGTAATAAATGGTAAGTTAATCTCAGTCTCAGTTGCAGAACTTAACTCTTTTTTAGCATTTTCAGCTGCATCTTTTAGACGCTGTAGAGCCATTTTGTCATTTTTAAGTTCAATTCCGTGAGAAGCTTTAAACTCATCATTTAACATATCAACGATTTTGTTATCAAAATCATCTCCACCTAAAAAGGCATTTCCATCAGTTGAAAGAACCTCAAAAGTACCATCAGAAATCTCTAAAACAGTAACATCAAAAGTACCACCACCTAAATCGTAAACAAGTACATTTTCTTCTGTCTTGCTATCTAGTCCATAAGCTAGTGCAGAAGCAGTTGGCTCGTTGATAATTCTAAGAACATTTAAACCGGCGATAGTACCAGCATCTTTAGTTGCTTTTCTTTGTGAATCATTAAAGTAAGCGGGAACTGTAATAACAGCGTCAGTTACAGTTGAACCTAAATAAGCTTCTGCATCTTCTTTTAGTTTAGTAAGGATTTTAGCTGAAATCTCTTGTGGAGTATAAATCTTACCAGCAACATCTACAGCTGCTGAACCATCTTTATCTACGATATTGTAAGTTACTTTATCGTGGGCTTGTTTAGCATTTTCCTCATTCATCATAAGACCCATAATTCTTTTGATTGAAGAGATTGTTTTCTCTGGGTTTGTGATTGCTTGACGCTTAGCTGGATCACCAACTAAAACATCACCTTTATCTGTGAAAGCAACTACTGAAGGAGTTGTATTTTTACCCTCTGCATTTGGGATGATTTTCGCTTCACCACCCTCATAAACTGCTACACATGAATTTGTTGTTCCTAAATCTATTCCGATTACTTTTGACATTTTAATTCCTTAATTTAATTTATATTTTTTAATTGTTTGGAAGCGATGATTTATCTTCGCTCATAGGCTTCTAAGCCAAACAAACATATTGAACTTCAAAGGCGAAGCTAAAGCATCGCATCCAAAGAAACTTTATTTAATTCGCTACGATTACCATTGCTTCACGCAACGGACGACTTTTATATTTATAACCAGTTTGAAAAGTTTGAACGATTTGTCCTGACTCAATATTTTCACTATCTACTGCTTGAACAGCATTGTGAATATTTGGGTCAAATGGTTCGTCATGGCTTACCATTGTTACACCATGTTTTTCTAAAGAAGTTATGAATTGTTTATGTGTCAACTCTATTCCCTCTTTTAACTTATCAAAAAGCTCTGCTTTATCTGCATCACCGTTAGCTGAATTCATTGCACCTTGAAGTGAGTCCATAACTGGAATCATATCTCTAGCAAATTTTTCATTTGAGTATTCAACTGCTGTATATTTTTCTCTTTCAAGTCTTTTTTTGATGTTATCAAAATCAGCATGAACTCGCGCATATTTATCTTTTAATGCAATTAACTCTTCTTGAAGAAGGTCAAACTCATTTTCTACAGCTTCAGCATCTGCTTCAGCTTCTTCATTTGTTATTTCTGTTTCCTCTTGATTTTCTAGAGGTTCTTCTTTTATTTCATCTTTAGACATAGTTGTTAAATTACTCCTTTTATTAAAAAGATAGTACCATTATACACATTGAGTGTAACAATGTCAAGTATTAGTTAAATATTTTTACTTAGTTAGGTTTAGTCTATTAGTATCAAGTATAGAAATAAAATTATTAATCATATTATTGTATTATATGAAATACTATTTATGGAGATAAATATGAGAATATTTGCATGGTTATTAGGAACAGTTATAGGTTTGGCAATATTTGCTATAGGTGGTGCTTACTTTGTTGCATTTACTTCAGGTGGAAATGCGATACTTCAACCAATTATACAAGAGAAAATTAATGAGCAAACAAAGTTAAATACAAAACTAACTACTTTCTCTTTAACTACAGATGAGTTTGAGATATTTTTAGAACTTGATTCTTTTAATACTATTCATGCTAAAGGAAATTATTCTCTTTCTACTCAGGCATTTAATGTAGCATATAAACTTAAATTAGAAAAAATTGAAACTTTAAAATCACTTACAAATGCTCCTTTAAAAGGTGCTTTTAGAACTGAGGGTAATGTTAAGGGTGATATGAAGTTTATGGAAATTGATGGTATAAGTGATGTAGCATCTAGTGATACATCGTATCATGTGGAACTAACTGATTTAAATCCAACTTCTATAATAGCTAAGATAAAAGATGCTGATTTAGTAGCACTTTTAGAGTTAGGTGGTCAAAAACCTTATGCAAAAGCAAAAGTAGATGTAGATGTTGATTTTAAAAACATAACTCCACATGCCCTAGATGGTGGTATCGTTTTAACAACTAAAAATGGAGTGTTAAATACACCATTGATGAATAAAGATTTTAATTTAACTATCCCTAAAACAGATTTTAATATGAATCTTGATGCAAAACTAAAAGGTGATGATGTTGATTATACTTATGCTTTAAATTCAAATTTAGCAAAAATTACATCATCTGGAAAAGTTATTCCAGAGCCATTAAAGATGGATATAATTTATGGCGTTGATGTTAAAGAGTTAGCTGTTTTAAAACCAATTACAAAAGCTGATGTTCGTGGTGCTTTTAGATTAAATGGAACAGTTAAAGGAACTAGGGCAAATATGATAGTTGATGGTAAAAGTGATTTTGCATCATCTGATACTAAATTTACAGCAAAGTTAAAAGATTTTGAACCAGCATCACTAAAAGCAACTATGAAAAACTTAAAACTTGCAAAAGTTCTTTATATGGTAAAACAACCTCATTATGCAGACGGTGTATTTGATTTAGATGTAGATATAATTGATTTAAAAAGTGGAGAGTTAAAAGGTACTGTAGTATCAAATGTTAAAAAAGGTTTAATAGATTCTAAGTATATGACAAAAGCGTATGAGTTTAAAAGCCACATGCCAAGAACCTCATTTACATTAGCTACTAATACAAAACTAAATGGTGATATAGCAGATACTAAGGTAAATCTAAAATCATCTTTGGCAAATTTTGATATTAAACAAGCTAGAGTAAACTTAAAAGACAACTCAATTGTAAGTGATTATATTACAACGATACCAAATCTTGATAAACTTTATTTTGTAACCCAGAGACATTTAAAAGGTTCACTTAGTGCAAACGGAGAGCTTAAAAAGGGCAAAGACTTGGATTTAACAATGCATTCTAAAGTTGCAGGTGGAGATGTTGATGTAAAACTTCATAATGATGACTTACGAGCTGATTTAAAATCAATCCAAACACTTGATGCTCTTAAAATGTTAATTTATCCAGAGGTATTTAAGTCATCTTTAAATGGTGTATTAGATTATAATATTGCCGAGCAAAAAGGAAAGTTTAACGGAGATTTAGTTGATGGGTTCTTTACTCAAAATCAAGTTTTAACTCTTGTAAAACAGTATGCTAAAATAGATTTGTATAAACAAAAATTTAAAGGTATTGTAAGTGCAGATATTAATAAAAAGAAGATTTTAGCTTCACTTGATTTAAAATCAAATACTTCATCAATTACAACTAAAAATACAAAGCTGAACTCTAAAACACAGAAGATAAATTCTAAGATAGATATAGTAGCGAATAAACACCCTATCTATGTGACACTGACTGGAAATACAGCTTCTCCAAAAGTGAAAATTGATGCTGGAGAGATATTAAAAGAGAAAGCGAAAGAGAAACTTAAAAAGAAACTCGGAGATAAGTTAGGTGGAGATGTTGGAAATCTACTAAAAGGTCTTTTTTAGTAGATTTATTTAAAATAATTCTTTAACATCTAAAAGTGTTGGGGATGGTTTGGATATATAATAGCCTTGCATATAATCTAAATCAAGTGGAAGTAATTTTTCGTATACATCTTGAGAGTGAACAAACTCTGCAATAGTTTTCATATTTGCTTCTCTAGCAAAATGTATAATACTTTTTACAACTTTAAAATCCTTCTCATTTGTATCAATATTTTTAATTAAAGAGCCATCAATTTTTAAGAAGTTCGCTTCAATGTCTAAAATAGTTTTAAAATTAGAATAACCACTTCCAAAATCGTCGATAGAAACTTGTGCACAATATAAATGCATTAACTCAATTTTTTCTTTAAATAATGGTATATTTTTAATCTCATCACTCTCTAATATCTCAATTGTTACTCGTGAAGCTAAATCTGGATTTTTCTTAAATGTATCAACAATAGTGTTTTCAATGTCTTCATTAATTAAATCAGAAAAATTTAAATTTATACTAACATGCTTATCATTATCTTTAAATTTTTCAAAAATTATAAATAATATTCTTTGTGTAAGTTTATAGTGAATATTTGTATGTTTTAAATCTTCTAAAAAAAAGATAGGAGAGATTATCTCTCCGTGTTTATCTATTATTCTTACTAGTGCTTCATATTTTAATATAGTTTTATTATGATAATTATATATAGGTTGAAAGAGGCAAGTTACACGATTTTCTTCGATAGCATCTTTGACAAAGTTAAGGTTTTTTGATTTTACATGGATATCTTTTTTTGAATCTATATAATTTATAACTCTGTTTCTACCTTTACTTTTTGCAATATATAACATTTTATCGGCTATTTTTATAGCTTCATTTAGATTTTTTTCTAAATGCGGATGTTCATGAATACCTATAGAGATATGTACCTGAATCTCATTATAATCATAAATAAATTTATTATTACTAATATTTTTTCTAATTCCTTCACATATTTTT
>JAGGWE010000116.1 GCA_021157665.1 Sulfurimonas sp. | reverse complement strand
CCAAAATCACACGAGGAAAATGCCAAATAGTATCGTGGTCATACTCATCCTCTTTTTCAAACTCCAACTCTGGAATATTTGAAAATTTTACTAAAAAAATTAAACCCGTTAAAACAATCGCCATAATAATATATGGAACTATCAAGCGATTTGCAAGTTCGCTTATCTCCTCATTTGTAAACTCATTTGAGAGAGTTCCTATATCTGAGAGGATTAAAGCTGTAAAAAGCATAGGAACTAAAACCCCTGCACTTTTGTTGATTAAGCCCATTATTGAGATTCTTGTTGCAGCACTCTCTAATGGACCGATTAAAACTACATAAGGATTTGAGGCAGTTTGCAAAATTGTAAGTCCTGTACCTAAAGAAAAAAGAGCTACTAAAAATATCAAAAAGTTTGCACTAAATGCTGCGGGGATAAAAAGTAAACTTCCAACAACCATCACACCAAGCCCTATTGCCATCCCATTTTTATATCCTGTTTTCTCTAAAACCAAAGCCATCGGAAAAGCCATAACTGTATAAGCGATATAAAAAGCGAAAGTCACAAAAAGTGCTTGAAACTCATTTAAATCACAAATCACTTTTAAAAAAGGGATAAGTGAGCCATTTAACCAAGTCACAAAACCAAAAATAAAAAATAAAATTCCTATAATTATCATTGGAAAAAGAGAATGTTTTCTACCCATTTTCTAAACCTTTTAAATATTTAGCTACACCATCTTCATTGTTTGTATGAGGAAGAACTATCTTTGCCAACTCTTTAACACCCTCTTGAGCATTTGCCATCGCAACTGAAATTCCAGCTAACTCAAACATCCCAACATCATTAAAGTTATCTCCAAAAACAGTCAGTTTTTCTAGGTCAAACCCTGTATATTCACTCACACTTTTTATACCATGAGATTTATCTGCATCTTTATGAAGAATCGTTAAAAAATAGCAATTAACATAAACCTCAGGAGCTAAAATATACTTCAAATCTTCACCAAAAATATTTTCTAAATGTTCTGCTAATTCTCGCAGTAAATCCTCTTCACCCATGTAAACAATTTTAAAATTATCATCCATCGCTCTGATTCTTGAACACTCTTTTAAGTTGTCATCATTTGTGTAACGAGTTAAAACTTCTCTTTGATGCTTGTTTAAAACCTTGTCATGCAAAAAAGCTTCACTTAGATTTTCACTATCAGCCAAAGCCAACACAAAAGGATAAATCCCAAACTTCCAACCCTCATCTATAATCATGTCGCTCACATCACGACCAAGAGTTTTTGTCTCTATAATTTTTTTATCCATTGTAGCGATTAAAGCACCATCGAGTAAAATCATCGGAGCATTTACCTCAACACCTTTTAAAAACTGTGCTGTTTTTTTATAGGTTCTTGCAGTTGCAACACTTAAAACAGAGTCGTTTGAGAAAGAGTTCCAGATAGTTTTAGTATAATCACTTATAGATAAATCGTTTCGTAAAAAAGTATGGTCTAAATCAGTTATATAAATATTTTTCATAGTGAAATTATAGCGAAGATGAATCATCGCTTCCAAGAAAGTGTGAAAACTATTCGGAACCGATGCTTCAGCTTCGGTAGAGTTACTTGAAAAAGTTCAGACACTCAAACCAATCATTGGCGAAGATGAATCATCGCTTCCAAGAAAGTGTGAAAACTATTCGGAACCGATGCTTCAGCTTCGGTCATTATTTAGGAGAAACAATGCAAACAGCAGTAGTAACAGGTGCAAGTAGTGGAATTGGTAAAGAGATAGCTTTAAGACTTTTAAGTTTAGGATACAGAGTTATTGGAATTAGTAGAACTATTGACAATGACACAATCCCACATGCCAACTTTAATTTTTTTAAAGCCGACTTATCAGATGAAACCTCAACGCTCTTGGCATGTGGGAAACTAAAAAATGAAGATATTAGCATACTGATAAACTGTGCAGGATTTGGGAAGTTTGAGCCACATGAAGAGTTAAACCCACATGCCATAACGAGCATGACTTTTTTAAATCTAACAGCCCCTATGCTTCTAACAAATGCCCTACTTCGTGATTTAAAAAAGAATGATGGCTACCTCATAAATATAACTTCCATAGAAGCGATAAAAACCAGTAAATTTGCAGGAGTTTACTCAGCTACAAAGTCAGGACTAAAAGCATTTAGCGACTCACTTTTTGAAGAAACAAGAAAATCAAATCTAAGTATAACAACGATAAATCCAGATATGACGCAGAGTTCTTTTTATGATGAACTTAGATTTGAAACAAGTCAAAAAGAGAATGAAAAACTTCTAAGTTCTGACATCGCAGATGCAGTTGAGCATATACTAAAAATGAGAAAAGGTGCAGTTGTAAGTGACTACACCATAAGAAGTTTAAATTTTGGGATTTCTAAAAAAAAGTTATGATTTTATATCAAATTTTGAAGGTCTTTGAGGTTCAGTAGCTCGTAAAAAAGTTATATTTTTTTTCATCTGTTTCATAGAAGTAAAAGTTTCATCTTGAAATGATTGCACCAATTTTGTAGCCTCTTTTATGAGATATATGGCTTGTTCAATATCTTCTTTTTTCTCAAGTTGTGGAATCTCATCCATCAACTCATTTAATTTATCTGTATTTTTCTCAACTATAGCTATTTTTAGATTAGTTAGCCACATCTGTAGTCTCTCTCCACGCTTCTAAAAGAGTTCTAAAAACATTGCTACATTCGTCTATTTTAGCTGTATTTTGTTCATCTCCAGCTTCTGTAAGAAGTCGAATCTCATAATAATAAAGTCCACTTAAATATCCTGATACTTGCCCCTGTTCTGTATCTAAAACAGATACTAACTCTGTTATTACTGCGATTGAGCGATTCGTCCAGTAAACTCTTTTTGCAATATCACCATCTTTTATAGCTTTTTTTGCTTGTGCATTAAA
This sequence comes from Sulfurimonas sp., assembly GCA_021157665.1. GTDB lineage: Bacteria > Campylobacterota > Campylobacteria > Campylobacterales > Sulfurimonadaceae > Sulfurimonas. The sequence continues at coordinate 347 of JAGGWE010000116.1, read as the reverse complement.
ACGGAGAACACCTTCATAAAGCATCTCTACTAATTTAGCTGGAGACTCTATCCCTATGTTATTTTGAGCATAAATATTATAAGCACCACTACCATACATTTCAGATCCTTTTTCATCATCTTTATTTGTTTCTTTCATGACAAGTACATCGACCACTCAGCGATTTTATTTAGCAATTTCTTTAATTATTTGCTGCTATTTGAGCATTTGCCATTTGAACAAACATTGATGATGCAGAGTTCAATCTACTCATCATAATATCATAGGCAATAAATCTTTTTTGCATCGTTTGATACTTAGAATCTAAGTTTTCTATCATTTGTAATTTTCTATCTTCTAGTGTGTCT
>JAGGWE010000138.1 GCA_021157665.1 Sulfurimonas sp. | reverse complement strand
TCCTCACTAATAAAATACTCATCAATTCGGCTATCTTTTTTTGAAGTAATAAGTATCTTTTCATACTCAGGTGTAAATTTTGGCGAATTTACCTCTAGCAAATCAAACTCACCAACCTTTAACATATCTATACTAATCTCCAACTCAAACTCTTTTGGCTCTACTTGAAGTATATGAGAAATTGCACAATCAGCCTGAGTTGTACACTCTTTTACATGTCCAGCTACAAAATTAAACTCTTTAAGCTCTGCACACTCTCCAACAGCATAGATATTTTCATCCTCAGTTTGCATATAAAGATTTGTTAAAATCCCATCTCCACATGCCAAGATATCTCTAAAATTTTGTATATTTGGTTTTATACCTATTCCAAAAATAAGAAAAGGATTTTTTATTTGAAGTTTTTTAGTTTTAAGAAGTGTTATCTTTCCATCTTCTATAATCTTATCAACTATCTCATCTTCATAAGATATTTTAATTTTACCACCACTGGTATAACATTCTTCTATTGTTTTTATTGAATCTATTGAGAGATGTTTGTTATAAAGATGATTCGCCCGAAGTAAAAGGGTTATACTTGAGACATTATGCATCTCATTTAAAGTCTCTAAAAGTTCTAATCCTATCGGACCACTTCCAACTATGACAACTTCTCTATTTTGAAGATTATTTTTAATAGTTTCACAATCATCAGCACTTCTAAATACACTTGCATTTGAAATACTATTTATATCAAAAAGTGAAACAGGAAGAGAACCCGTAGCGATAATAAGTTTATCATAGCTAAACATTGCAGAGTCTGAAAATACTTTTTTTAAATCTCTATCTATTTTAATAATTTTTTGATTTAATTCAAGTTTTACAGTAGGGTCTAAATGCAAAGAGATACTATCTGTATCAGCCGAACCATCAACTAAACGACAAAGATGTATTCTGTCATATGGTTTGTATTTCTCATCACTAAGAACCATTACCTCCACACCAGAGTTTTGTTTTTTAAGATTATTTGCTAAATATACAGCAGCTATCCCACCACCAACTATTACGACTCTCATGCTAAGCCTTTATCTATTAAATTATTCCTCTAATCTAGAAACTATTTTATGCATCTTATATAATGAATCTGGATTTAATGAGATAGAATCTATCCCATTTTTAACTAAAAACTCAGTTATTTCTGGATAATCAGATGGGGCTTGTCCACAGATACCTATATATTTATCTGCTTTTTTACAAGCTTCTATAGCCATTTTCAACATTCTTTTTACTGCTTCATTTCTCTCATCAAATATATGAGCAATTTTTGCACTCTCTCTATCAACACCTAAAACAAGTTGAGTTAAATCATTTGAACCTATGGAGTAGCCATCAAAAACTTTTAAAAACTCATCTGCTAAAATAACATTTGCAGGTATCTCACACATAGCATATATCTCAAGAGAATTTTCACCTTGAACTAAGCCTTTTGAGTTCATAATCTCTATAACTTTTTTACCCTCATCTGGTGTTCTAACAAAAGGGAGCATAATTTTTATATTTGTCAGCCCCATACCGTCTCTTACTTTTTTTAGAGCCTCACATTCCCACTCAAAAGCTTCTTTATAACTATCATCGTAGTACCTGCTTGCACCTCTAAAACCAATCATAGGATTCTCTTCTACAGCCTCATACTCAAGTCCACCCAACATATTTCGGTATTCATTACTTTTAAAGTCACTTGTTCTTATGATAACCGTCTTAGGATAAAAAGCAGCCGCAATCATCCCAACACCCTCACTTAGTTTTTCTAAGAAGAACTCTTTTGTATCAGTATATGGCAAGATAAAAGAGCTGATACTATCTGCATCTTTAACTATATTTCCTTTTTTCATATTTACGAGTGCCATAGGGTGAGCATTTATCGAGTGGTTCATAATAAACTCCATCCTTGCCAACCCTACTCCATCATTTGGCATTTTTGCAAGGTTAAAAGCCTCTGCTGGATTTCCAACATTCATATAAAGTTTTGTTTTAGTAGGTTTTAACTCACTTAAATCTACAATTTTTTTATCAAATGAAAGCTCTCCCTCATAGATAAACCCCTCATCACCTTGAGCGCAACTAACAGTTATAGTATCTCCATTTTTAAGAACCTCTGTAGCATTCGTACATCCAACAACAGCACTCACACCAATCTCACGAGCGACAATAGCAGCATGGCATGTGCGACTACCTCGATTTGTTACAACAGCAGATGCTTTTTTCATAATCGGTTCCCAATCAGGATTTGTTGTATCTGCTACCAAAATATCACCATTTTTAAAATTAGAAAATTCGTGAATATTGTTAATGATATTTACTTTTCCAAAACCAATCTTTTCACCAACTGCTCGACCAGAAGTTAAGACTTTAGCATCTTTAGGAATCTTTATGGAGTATTTTTCCATATATGAATTCTCTTTTAACTTACTTTGAACTGTTTCAGGACGAGCCTGAACAATATAAAGCTTTGAATCTTTTGCATCTTTTGCCCACTCTATATCCATTGGGCGTTTATAATGCTCTTCAATTAAGAGTGCCTGTTTTGCTAGTTTTATAACATCTTCATCATCTATGGAAAAACTGTTTTGTTCTTCTTTACTTGTATTTACATTTAAAGTACTACTACCATTATCGCTATAAAGCATTTTCTCTTTTTTACTACCCAAAGAGCGTTTTAAAATAGTATTTATCCCTTTTTTAAGAGTTGGTTTAAAAACAAAAAACTCATCTGCATTTACTTTGCCACTAACAACATTTTCCCCTAATCCCCAAATAGAATTAATTAATATCAAGTTTTCTGAACCACTTTCGGTATCGATACTAAACATAATTCCACTACAAGACTCATCACTGCGAACCATTTTCTGCACACCAACAGAAAGTGCAACTTTAAAGTGATTAAATCCCCTACTCTCACGGTAACTTATTGCACGGTCTGTAAAAAGCGAAGCAAAACACTCTTTTACACTTTGAAGTAAGGCATGTGGATTATTTATATTTAAAAAAGTCTCTTGCTGACCTGCGAAAGAAGCATCTGGTAAATCTTCTGCTGTTCCTGAGGAGCGAACGGCTACATCTACACTCTTAGTATTGTATTCTTTTGAAAGAATTGTATAAGCTTCTAGTATCTCATCTTCAAGAACTTTTGGAAGATGTGAAGCTAAAATAAGTTCACGAACCTCTTTACCTTTTTTTTGAAGATTATTTGTATCTGAAATATCAAGCCCATTGAGTATCTCTTTTATCTTTTGCTTAATCGAATTTTCTTCTAAAAGTAACCAATAAGCGTCACTTGTCGTAGCAAAACCATTCGGTACATTTATACCTTTTGAACTTAGGTTTTTATACATCTCGCCCAAACTTGCATTTTTACCACCAACCTTGGGAATATCTTTTATCGTTAAATCATTAAAAAAGGATATATATTGCATCTTAAGTACCTCTCCATACGGCTGATTCATACAAATAATTAGCTTAAGGTATATAGGAACCGATGGCTTGCCTTCGGCAGAGATATGCAGAACAAAAGCACAAGGCGAAGGCAAGCCATCGCATCCATATTCTGAAAGTTAATTACTTATTTACATTATCATGTTAAAATGATAAAAACATAGATTTAAAGTGATTTATATGCTTAAAAAAGTAATTTTTTTACTATTTGTTACAGTAAAGTTGTTCTCAGTTACATTGAGTGACACTTACTATGTAAATTCTGAAAATATTAAATTGTTAAGCATAGTTCCACATGCCGAGTATGATGTCACACTTTATAAAATAGATAGAAACAGAGATACAAAAAGAGTTAAAGCAAAAGATCTTATTAAACTCCTGAAAGAACATGGTATTAAATCAGTTGAGTCATCTAGCAGATATATAAAATTCATTAAAAAAAGTCCTATTGACACCTCAATAATAAAGCATAAAATCATACAAATATACAAAGAAAAATATCCAGACATCCAAATAAATTCTGTTTTTATTATGCCACGAAGCTATATAAAATCTCTTCCAAAAAAATATGAAATAACAGTTAAAACAAAAGCTTACCTATCAAATAAAGGGATATTTTACATTAAAACACCAGAACATAGGAAAATATTTTTTAACTATACAATTAATGCCAAAATAAATGTATATATCTCAAGAGGAACTATTAAAAAAGGAACTCGAATATCTGCTTTAAATACAAGTAGAAAAAACATTACCTTCAAAAAATTAAAAGCAATTCCAGTAAATATAGAGCAAATAAATACAACACAAATGAAACGACATTTTAAACAAAACTCAATAATTACAATGAGAGATATTGATAAATTGAACTTAGTAAAAAAAGGTTCAAAAGTTCTTGTAAGTTTAAAAAATAAAGCTATTAGCATATCTTTCTCAGCCAAAGCACTACAAAATGGAAAACTTAACGATATAATCACAGTTAAAAAAAATAATGGCAAAAAAATCAGAGTAATAATAGTCGAAAAAAACAGAGTGGAGATAAGATGAAAATAGTTGTAGCTACAAGTGGTGCGAGTGGAGTAAATCTTGGATTGAAAACTCTAAAACTATTACCAAACACAATAGAAAAACACTTCATAATGTCTAAAAACTCTAAAATCGTTTTAGATAAAGAGATGGGTATAACAGAACATGACAACGAAGATATTTCAGCAAGTATCGCTTCTGGTTCTTTTGGCACGGATGCGATGATAATTGCACCTTGTTCGATGAATACTTTAGCAAAAGTGGCATGTGGGATTAGTGATAATCTTATAACTCGTACGGCAGCTGTTATGATAAAAGAGCAAAAAAAACTTATTCTTGCTCCTAGAGAGATGCCATTTTCTGCAATTGCTCTTGAGAATATGCAAAAATTAGCAACTTTAGGGGTTATAATAGCTCCACCAGTTATGGCTTATTACTCCGAGCAACAAACTTTAGATGAGATGGAAAACTTTATTATCGGGAAGTGGTTTGACCTGCTTGGAATAGAAAATAATTTATATAAAAGATGGGAATAGATTTAAAGATGAAAAAGATAGCACTTTACCCTGGGACTTTTGACCCTATTACAAATGGACATTTTGATGTTATTGAGAGAGCTTTAGGGCTTTTTGATGAGGTTATAATCGCAGTTGCAGTCTCACAAGACAAAAAACCGATGTTTACTCTTGATGAGAGAATTGAGATGATAAACAAAGCGATAGATCACTTAGACAATGTAAGTGTAGTTGGTTTTGACAACCTTACTGTTGAGTTAGCAAAAGAGCATCAGGCAAGTGTACTTATTCGTGGGCTTCGTGCAGTAAGTGACTTTGAATATGAACTTCAACTTGGTTACCTAAATAACTCCCTTGATGATACTATCGAGACTGTTTATCTTATGCCTAAGCTTCAACACGCTTTTATCAGTTCATCAATCGTTAGAAACCTTTTAAAATTCAACGCCAAAACTTCACACCTTCTTCCAAAAGAGGTTCAAGCAATTATAGGGAATATGAACTCATGTACATTGCAATAGAAGGAATAGACACAGCTGGAAAAAGCACTCAGATAGCCAAACTTTCAGAGGCATTCCCACATGCCGTAATTACAAAAGAACCAGGTGCTACGGATATTGGTATAGAGATAAGAGAGATGGTTTTATCAGCAAGAGCTAAAAGTAAAAAGGCAGAGTTTCTTCTTTTTTTAGCTGACAGAGCTGAACATATCAAAGAAGTTATTGAGCCAAATATTAACAAAATGATTATCTCAGATAGAAGTGCAGTGAGTGGTGTAGCTTACGCTTTAATCCAAGGTGAAATAGATAAAAAAGATTTAGTTGAGTTAAATAACTTTGCGACAAATAAAATCTACCCTGAAAAAGTTTTTCTTCTTCGTTTAACAAAAAAGGAGTTAGAATACAGACTTTCTCAAAAAGAGTTAGATGGAATTGAACTTCGTGGGAGTGAGTATCTTCTTCGCATTCAAGATGCTATTATAGAAGCTACAAACCTCCTTGGTTTAGAGCTTGTAGAGATTGATGCAACACAAAGTATCGATAATATTGCTAAAAAAATATTAAACAATATTAACTCATAAAGTGTTAATAAATTCTGATTACATCAATCAAAAAGATAAAGAGTTGATTGAACTTTTTATCTCTCCAAACACTAGAAAAAAATATATTTTAGGTATAAATAAACTTACAAAATCTGTACTTCGGCATGTGGAAGTTGATGGGATTATTGATGATTTCTCACGAGTTCAACGCTCACGAAAAAAAGAGATATTTCAAATCGAAGATGTAGAAAAAGATGCTCTAATTTTATGGGTATCTACTGGTAGTCCACTTGAAGTAAAACAAAAACTAGATGAAATGGGCTTTGATAACATCTCTTATCTTGCTCTTTTTAAATACTCAAATCTTGACTTAGTTCATCCACCTTTTATAATTGACTTTGAAAATGATTACAATAGTCATTATTCATTATATAGTAAACTATATAGTGATTTAGCTGATGAAAAATCAAAAGAGGTATTTGAAAAAGTTATAAATTTTAAAATCTCTTTTGATTATAATTTTATGAAGGGCTTCACAAATAATCACTCTGAGCAATACTTCGACAAAGAGTTAATCCCAGAGATAAAAGATATAGTTTTTTTAGATGGTGGTGGATATGTTGGCGATACTGCGACTGAAGTTATAAAAAACTTCCCAGATTTTAAAAAAATTTATCTGATAGAACCAATAGCCGAAAATATAAGAATAGCAAAACGAGAGTTAGGTCACTATAAAAATATAGAGTTCTTGGCATGTGGAGTATCAAACAAAAAAGCCACCCTGCACTTCAACGAAGAGAAATCATTTTCCACTATCTACGGAAACGGTACTTCTTCCGTTGAAGTAGATACCATAGATAATCTTGTAAATGAGAAAGTAGATTTTATAAAGCTTGACATAGAAGGTGCAGAACAAGATGCAATAGATGGAGCAAAAGAAACTATTAAAAAGTACAAACCCATTTTAGCGATATGTATCTATCACAAAGCCGAAGACTGGTATAAAATCCCTCAAAAAGTGTTAGAGATTGAAAGTGAATACAAAATCTATATAAGACATTATATGGAGGGGATTTTTGAAACTGTCATGTATTTTATCCCTAAGAGTTAGCCTCAGCTAAAGCCTTTTTCTCTCTAAGCTTATCTTTTTTACTTTTTCCCTTACCTTTTACAGGTGCTGAACCTTTGACTTTTTTAGGTGCATCGCCTATTAGTTCAAATCCTTCTATCTGTTCTCTTTGAAGTTTTATGTTTGATCGTTTTTCTATCAGTTTAAAATGCTCTTGTTCCTCGTGAGATATAAATGAGATAGCCTCACCTGATTTTCCTGCTCTTGCTGTTCGTCCTATTCTATGAATATAATCGGCTGGTGAGCGAGGTAAGTCGTAGTTTATAACACAGTCAATATCATTAATATCTAGTCCACGAGCAGCAATATCTGTCGCAAAAAGTATCTTGATTTTTCTTTGTTTAAAGGCATTTAAAGTCTCTATGCGTAACTCTTGTTCTAAGTCACCATTAAATGAAGCTGACTCTATGCCGTACTTTCTAAACTTTGCAGCGATGTTGTCTGTCGCTCTTTTATTTGCCATGAAAACTAAAACTAAGTCCCATTTATGAATCTCTAAAAGCTTTCTAAGTAGTGGTCCACGATTTTCACGGTTTACTTCTATTACTCTTTGCTTAATTGTTTCAACTACTATCTCTTCTTCTACTTTTACTTCTATTGGATTACTTGTAATTTTTGAGGCAATATCTAAGATTTTTTGAGGATAAGTTGCTGAGAAAAGTAGGTTTTGTCTCTCTTTAGGAATTGACTCTAAAATCAGGTCAAGTTCCTCTGCAAAACCAAGATTTAACATCTTGTCTGCCTCATCAAGCACCAAATATTCAATATGTGACAAATTCATCTGCTTCTTACTAAGCACATCTAAAAATCTACCTGAAGTAGCTACAAGTATGTCGCAACCTTGCTGAATAGCATAAAGCTGATCTCCTATTCCCTCACCACCGATAATACTAACAACCTTTGGTTTGCTAGGAAGATTTTCACCAAAAGTAGTAAAAAAATCAGCAACTTGTAGAGTAAGTTCTCTTGTAGGAGTTAAAACTAAAACTTTTATCTTAGCCTTGCCCTGCCCTTTATTTTTAGACCAAAGCTGTAAGATAGGTAAAATAAAACTAGCACTTTTTCCACTACCAGTTTGAGCCATAGCCATAATATCTTTGTTTTGAAATACAAGAGGAATAACTTTCTCTTGAATAGGGGTAGGTTTTTTATAGCCCTGTTTTTGTAGCGATGAAACAATATTTTTTTCTAGTCCAAGTTTAGAAAATGGCATTAATTCTTTCCTAATTATTTTTTAGTTTTATGAATTATAAATATATTTAAATATCCATAATACTTTATAAGTTTCATATTTTTTTCTATATCCATATCATCTTGAATCTCTAAAAAAAAGCTTTTTAACTTCTCATCATCAAACTCACCAAGATAACGATAGTCACTATGTTCCATACAATTTAATTTTATCAGCCTATGTGTCACTGCATTTATATCACTCATCCATATTTTCATAAATTTATTACATAGTTCCACTAAGTGCTTTTACTAAACCTTTTTCTAAAAAAGGTCTTGCTTGTTCAAACTCTAATCCTGGAGCATAAGCTGAACTAACTATTCTTGTTCTATACTTTTTCCATTGAACATTACTGTTAGTAGCTGTTTGAGTACTGCTTCCACTTGCACCCATTTTACCTCTTAAATTATCAGACTGAGTTACATATTCTCCATCAAGTGGTCTTTGTCTAATCTCTACATCTGTTACCATAGCATAATGTATATCTTTAACTTTTGCAGCTTCATATAACATACCCAGTGCTGCACCAGCTAATGCTGCTTTTCCAGAACTACTACCACTATGTCCAAGAACTAAAGCACTACCACCTACTATTGCAGCACCACCAAAACCTGAACCTAAGTAATTTCTTTGTTCATCTTCATCCATAACACCAATTTTAAGTAAGTTAGCTTGAACCATGAAATTAGCTTCTCTCGGATTATTTGTAACTATAAAACCTATTTTTTCAAATTCAAATCTTAATCTTTGAATAACATCCAAATCTTCATCAGAAGTATTTCTAAATTTAAAGTAAATAATCTGCTCTTCTGGAGCGACAGGCTCTAAAAAAATTGTTTCACTCATCTTCGTTTTAGCATGAACATCAGACTTTGTAATAAGCACTTGCTCACCAGTAATAGTTGTTCCAACTTTTGAGAAAGATGATCCAGCACAACCCGTCATTAACATCACTGCACCAACTGATAAAACTGGTACTATCGTTCTCTTTACTATACTCTTTAAAGTCATATTTCAAATCCTATTTTAATTTGTTAATCTAATCAATTTTTAATTAAAATTATATCGAAAATTAAACAATCTAAGTATCAAATCCAAATTTATCATTTATTAAAAAGATAAAAAATGGTATCCTTTCAAAAATAAACGAAGGATACCAATGATTAAGTCACTAAGAGGGATGAATGATATTTTAAGTGAGGATTATGAAAGATTTACTTACTTCATAGATACAGCTAGTGCAGTTGCTCAAAAATATGGTTTTCATTTTATAGAGACTCCTCTTTTAGAAGAAACTTCTTTATTTAAAAGAAGTGTTGGTGAATCTAGTGATATTGTTGGAAAAGAGATGTATCAGTTTATTGACAAGGGTAAAAATGATGTTTGTCTTCGTCCTGAAGGAACAGCAGGGGTTGTTCGTGCTTTTATTCAAAAAAAGCTTGACAAGGCTGGTGGAATTCATCGTTTTTTCTATCATGGTTCTATGTTTCGTTATGAGCGTCCACAAAAAGGTCGTCTAAGACAATTTCATCAGTTTGGTGTTGAGAGTTTTGGAATAGACTCTGTTTATGAAGATGCAAACATGATTATGATGGTTGCAGATATACTCTTGGCATGTGGGATTGGTTATAGACTTCAAATCAATTCACTTGGCGATAGTAACTGTATGCCAACATACAGAGATAATTTAGTTAAATTTGTTACAGAGTGTAAAGATGAAGTTTGTGAAGATTGTATAAGAAGATTAGATACTAATCCTATTCGCGTGCTTGATTGTAAAAATGAAAAATGTCAAACTCTTTATGCAACTGCACCAAAACTAATCAATAATCTTTGCGATAGTTGTGAGAATGATTTTACTAAACTTAAAAAGATTCTTGATGATAACTCTATTGACTACGAAATAGATACAAACTTAGTTCGTGGATTAGACTACTACTCTAAAACTGCATTTGAATTTGTGAGTGATGAGATAGGTAGTCAAAGTGCTATCGCTGGTGGTGGACGATATGACAGACTTGTAGAGTTTTTAGATGGTCGCCCTACTCCTGCTGTTGGTTTTGCTATGGGGATAGAGAGACTTATGGAACTCATTAAAATGCCAGAGCCAAAAAAAGAGGGTTATTATATTGGTGCGATGGATGAAGATGCTGTTGATTTAGTTGTTTCACTTGCTCATAAAAAAAGAAAAACGGATAAAGTAACTATTGATTACAAGGCTAAAAACTTTAAAAATCATATAAAAGGTGCTGACAAAGTTAATGCTAAATACTTCTGTATTATTGGCTCTAATGAGATTGAAAGTGGAAATATTACAATCAAAGATTTAGAAAATAAAACAGAACAAACTGTATCTTTAAAAGAGTTCTAATTTGAAAGATTTCGGTTTAAGTATTTGGGCTAATAATAATTTTTTAATAGAAAATGATGAACTAAAACTAAACTATAAAACTAAACCATCTTTACTTGAAATCACAGAAAAGATTCGCTCTGATGGAACAAGGGGACCTATCTTACTTAGATTTCCACATCTAATAAAAAAACAGATAAAAAGTCTATACACAAATTTTAGTAATGCGATAAAAGAAAACAATTATAAAGGCTCTTTTAACGCTGTTTTTCCACTAAAAGTAAACCAATTCCCACATGCCATAAATGCTATAACCAAAGAGGGTAAAGAGTATAACTATGGACTAGAAGCTGGAAGCAAGGCTGAACTTGTTTTAGCTATGGCAAAAACTCCAACTATGGCAAATATTACAGTAAATGGTTTTAAAGATAAAGAGATGATAACTCTTGGTTTTATTGCTGCTCAAAGTGGACAAAACATCACTCTTACTATCGAGGGATTAAACGAACTTGAAACTATCATCAAAGTTGCAAATGAATCAAACCTAAAAATTCCAAATATTGGGATAAGAGTTAGACTACACTCTACAGGAAGTGGTACTTGGGCAAAAAGTGGTGGAATGGATGCTAAGTTTGGATTAACTGCAACTGAAATCATTGAAGCCATAAAACTTTTAAAAAATGCACAACTAATCAATAAACTCACTATGATTCACTTCCATATCGGCTCTCAAATGGAAGATATTGCTCCTATAAAAAAAGCACTTAGAGAAGCTGGAAATATCTATGCTGAACTTAGAAAAATGGGTGCAACTTCATTATCAAATATAAATATAGGTGGTGGATTAGCAGTTGAATATGACCAACATTCACACTCTAAATCCAGAAACTACTCTATCGAAGAGTTTTCAAGTTCTGTTGTATTTTTACTTGGTGAAATTATGAATGCCAAAAATGTAAAACATCCAAATATTTTTACAGAGTCTGGTAGATTTATTGTAGCTTCACATGCCGTACTAATCACACCTGTTTTAGAACTTTTTTCACAAGATTATAGAGAAGAGTTACTCAGTTTAAAAGAAGAAAATCCACCCCTTATTGATGAATTAATTGAGTTAAATAAACTTTTAAACAACTCAAATGCTATAGAATATTTACACGATGCACTTGATCATGTTGAGTCACTTCTTACTCTTTTTGATTTAGGATACATTGATTTACAAGACCGTTCAAATGGTGAAATCTTAGCTCACAATGTCATAAAAAAAGCACTTTATCTAAAATCAGCAAACCCAACAAATGAGTTAGAACAACTTCAGGTTAAACTTCAAGAAAGATACCTTATAAATGCTTCAATATTTCAAAGTTTACCTGATTATTGGGGATTAAATCAAGATTTTCCAATTATGCCACTAAATCATCTAGGTAAAACCCCTCACAGAGCAGCTTCAATTTGGGATATAACCTGCGATAGTGATGGTGAGATTGGTTTTAATCCTGATAAACCACTTTATTTACACGATATAGATTTAGATAAAGAGGATTACTTTTTAGGTTTTTTCAATATTGGTGCATACCAAGAAACACTTGGAATGCAACATAATCTTTTTACAAAACCAAGTGAATATACAATTAATATAAATAAAACTGGATATGAAATAGTTAATAGCATAGAATCAAAATCTATCTTAAATATCCTAAATTCAATCGGATATGATAAAAATGAAATTTTAAATAAACTTGAAAAAGGGCTTTTAAACAGTGAATTTATCACAAAAAAAGAAAAAAAAGATACACTTCTCAAACTAAAACTATTTTTAAAGCAAAATGGTTATCTACGAACTACAAATTAAGGCTTACTTTTGGGAATTTACAGCGATATAAAAGAAGATTTTGCAAATGCTTACAGAAACGACCCTGCTTTAAACTCTAAACTAGATTTTCTGTTTAACTATCCTGGTGTATGGGCGATTGCATGGCATAGAGTTGGACATAGACTTCATACTTCTGGTTTTAAAAGATTAGCTAGAGTTATTATGGGGCTTACTCAAATTTTTACTCATATTGACATTCATCCTGCTGCCGTAATTGGTCAAAGAGTTTTTATAGATCATGGTACAGGTGTTGTGATTGGTGAAACTGCAATTATTGAAGATGATGTTATAATTTATCAGGGTGTAACACTTGGTGGGGTTTCTCTTACTCATGGTAAAAGACATCCTACTGTAAAAAAAGGTGCTGTTATCGGTGCTGGTGCAAAAATTCTTGGAAATATCGTGATTGGTGAAAATGCAAAAATTGGAGCAAATTCTGTTGTTGTAAAAGAGGTTCCAGACTCTTCTACTGCGATTGGTATTCCTGCTCATGTTATAGAAAAAGGTAGATGTACTGATCCATTTATGCACAACATGCTTCCAGATATAAATAAAGAGATGTTTGAATACCTACTAAAGCGTGTTGCAGTTTTAGAACATATCTTAGTTGAAAATAACAAATCAGTTCTTGATGAAGATTTAGAACTAGAACATATTTATGAGTCATTCATTAAGGCGATGAAAAACTAAATTTTAGTATAATTACTCCAATATTTTATTGGAGATTTATAATGCTAACAAAAAGAGTTAATACACTTTCAGAATCAATCACAATCGCAATCACTACACTTGCTCAGGAACTTAAAGCTGAGGGAAAAGATATTCTTAGTTTTTCAGCTGGTGAGCCTGATTTTAGTACACCTCAAGTTATCAAAGATGCTGCTATAGACGCAATCAACAATAACTACACAAAATATACTGCTGTTGATGGTTATCCAGTTTTAAGAGAAGCAATTGCTAACAAACTAAAAAGAGATAATGGTCTAACTTACGCTATAAATCAAATCATGGTAAATAATGGTGCTAAACATTCACTATTTAACCTTTTTTCTGCTGTTATTGAAAATGGTGCTGAAGTTATTATTCCTGCTCCTTACTGGGTTACTTATCCTGAATTAGTTAAGTATTGTGGTGGTAAAGTTGTTGAGATTGAAACACATGATACAGATGGATTTAAAATCACTCCAGAGCAACTAAAATCAGCTATTACAGATAAAACAAAAATGTTAATCTTAACTACTCCATCAAACCCAACTGGTTCTATCTATACAAAAGAAGAATTAACTGCTCTTGGAAAAGTTTTAGAGGGTACTGATATTATCGTTGCAAGTGATGAGATGTATGAAAAACTAACTTATGAGGGAACTTTTACTTCATGTGCTGCTGTTAGTGATGATATGTTTAAAAGAACTGTAACTATTAATGGTCTTTCAAAATCAGTTGCTATGACTGGTTGGAGATTTGGTTATATGGCTGCTGCAGATACTGAGCTTATTAAAGCGACTAAAAAGCTTCAGTCACAAAGTACATCAAACATCAACTCTATCACTC
>JAGGWE010000239.1 GCA_021157665.1 Sulfurimonas sp. | reverse complement strand
TGGTGCGGATGAGAGGACTTGAACCTCCACGCCTTGCGGCACCAGATCCTAAGTCTGGCGTGTATACCAATTTCACCACATCCGCATGTGATTGTTTAAAAAGTGGTGGACCCTCAGAGATTCGAAATATAATCAATGACTGTTATTGAGGTCGAATTATACATACCGATAGTAAACAGTTGGCAAATAGCCCCTAAAATAGGGAGGTCTTGAAAGTAGTATTAAAAGAGTGTTTATTTCTAAATAAATAGAAAAATAAGTACATCTATCAAGCTTAAAATCCCCTATATTATGGGATTTAAAAGGCTTCACTTATGACATATAGGGGTTACTGTAACAGCTACCTCATATAATCTACAACTTATAGATTACTGTTACAGTAATAGCCAATCATATAAATTATATAAGGGAGACTTTATTCTTGAATGTGGTGGAGTATTAGAGATTCGAACTGATAAGATTTTATCCTATTTTTCTGGAAACATAAACCTTTGAAGTCTATTTAAATCACCTTTATCTGCTTCTTTTAGTGCTTGGATATATTCACTCCTATCATCATTAATATCAACTAAATTATCATTACCCCATTCCAATGTTTCATGACCTTGAGAAGCTAACCATATATCTGTAACAAGTCTTGCCCACCTACCATTACCATTTAAGAAAGGGTGTATGATTACTAACATATGATGAAGTTTGGTTGCTGTCTTTTTATAATCCCAAAACTCTGTCCAAGTCTTTAAGTCATCCATCAGTTGATAGAGTTTATGCTGTATTTTATTAGCTTCTACACCTATGGAAGTTTGAGTAGTTCTATAAGCTCCAGCCCAAGTCTAAACAGCACCTAACATATCAACATGAACTTGTCTTAAAAAAGGTTCATCAAATTGAATATTTTTAGCTTCACTTGGTAGTAATAAATATTTCAAAAAAGCATTTGATATACTCTTAGCTTCCTCAGAGTCTAGTTCCGCCCTAGTAGTTATCTTTGGAATAAGACCTGAAATATCATTAAGTGGAGTTTCCCCCTCTTTATCAAAGGTTATCATACCCATATCTCCGATTTAGGTATCTGCTTAATAGCTTTTAATGCATTAGCCATAATTATTTGAACTGTTTCATTATCAGGAGATTGGTCTTCAAGTGCAGATGTTCTTAGTATCTTTTTTACTATGTTATCAGCTTTTCTTTTTATCTGTTCTTCATACATCATTTTTGGAGTAAGACTTGGTTTTATAGCCACTTCAAATGAGTATCCAAGAGAGTGAGCAATTTTCTCAATACTTTCAAGGGATGTTTTTTTACCTGAGAAAGTTCTCTTTACTGTTGCAATACTTACCCCAGATATTTTTGAAATATTATCACTTGATATTTCCATTGATTTTTTTCTAGTGACTAAGTCTTGTATGATAATTTCTCTTAACATAATATCTCCTGCTAGTATCAATAAAGATACTTTAAATATATCTAATAGTATCAAAAAAGATACTTTTAGTCAATATTTGGGAAAATATCTAAAAATGCGACACACTATATAAAAAAAGTTAGATAAATTTATTCCCAATGCAATAAAATGCTAGACATGACTAAGTGGTGTGGTCTCGTAAAAAAAATATGAGTTAGTTGATCTTGATATTAAAAATCCTATTGTAAATGCTTCTAAGAAATCTACTACTAGTAAAGTAAATCAGAATGCTCAGAAATTACTAGATGCTTATTATGGGTAAGAATAAAGTTATTATAATAGATTTACGACCACTTTGCGACCAAAATCACAAATACTCCGGTTTTATGACCGATTAGTAATAAAAATATAGACATGGGGTTTAGGTTATTGAACTTATTTGTAATCGCTAGTTTTAAGTGTAAGTCGTATACAATATGAGGAGGACTACACGATTAATAAATTTAAATCAAAGGAGAGATTATGGCAAAAGGTAAAGATTCTCAAAAATCAGTTAAGAAAGCACCCGCAAAAACATTAAAAGAAAAGCGCAATGATAAAAAACTGAAAAAAGCGCAAAGTTAGGATTTTCATTATTCCAAGTTTTTAAAAAGAGATCATTCTTATGTTAATCTCTTTTAAAAGTTTTTCTATTTATGACAAAGATAACTCCAAAAACATCGAGGATAAAACACGCTATACTATAAATTATAGCACTACGATTTATCAAATATTTAAAAATAGGATTACTAATGGCTAAAACAAACTATAGTTATGCAAAACATACTCGTGAGCTGGAAAAAGAGAAAAAAAAAGAAGAAAAGCGTAAGAAAAAATTAGCTCAAAAAAATGATGAAACACAAAAAGAAGATATAAATAATACAGAAAAATAAAATATGAATAAAATCAAACCACAAATCTATTTATTTACAGATGGAAGTGTTAATCCTCAGAGTGGAATAGGATTTGGGGCTTATTTATTTTTAGAAAAAGTAGAGTTCTTTAGTGCTGAACTAGAAAAAAAGATTAAAATTAAAAAGTTTGACAATACCTCCTCAACAAAATTAGAACTAGAGACACTTTTATGGGCTTTAAATGATGAAAGTTTAAAAAACTTTCAAATAGTAGCTTATATGGATTGTCAAAATATTATAGGACTGAAAGGGAGACGAGATAGATTTGAGAAAAATAACTATATGACCAGTAAAGGTATACAGATAAAAAATAATAAACTGTATAAAGAATTTTTTAAAAGATTAGATATTTTAGATTGTGAGTTTATTAAGGTAAAAGGTCATAAAAAGGTATCTGTAAAAAATGAGATAGATGAAATTTTTACTCTTGTTGATAGAGTTACAAGAAAGGCTCTTCGGGAAACTATTTAGATATTATTGGTGCTGTATGATGTGATATCTGCAAACAATTTAAGACAAAAATCACAAATACTCTGATTTATGACCGCGATGTATTAGAATAAGTATTATAAAAATAGTGGTAAATAAATGAGGGTGTTGTAAGAGATAGATACAAAATATTATGAGCGGGAAATCCGCTCACATAAAGATTACAGACCTGTAACGTTTTCTGCTTGAGGGCCTTTTTCGCCTTCACCAAGTTCGTAAGTTACTTTTTGACCTTCATTTAGTGAAACACGTCCGTGACCTGAGTTGTTAACTTGACGGAAATGTACGAATACATCTTTTCCACCATTTTCTTGTTCGATAAATCCGAAACCTTTGTCTTCGTTAAACCATTTAATTGTACCGTTTACTAATGTTCCCATTGTAATACCTTTGTGTTTGAATACACCACATTGCTGGGGTGGTTTAAAATCTAATATGAAGCTTTTCTTTTAGGTGGATTATACTGTATAACTGGAAGTCATCAATGCAAAGCAGACTAAAGATGTAGCTTAAATCATCTTTTATTGATGAAAGTATAGCTGAATAAAATATTAAGTGTATCGGTATGTTGGTTTATTTAGATTTGTACTTAGATGTAGTGAGTCAGAAGATGAAATTTAAGCAATTTATTTCGTATAATAGTGTGACAAATCTGCGACCAATTTACGACCAAAAACCACAAAATCTCCGGTTTTATGACCGGCGAGCATCCAATATTAATATAAATAATAGTTATGTAAAATAATTTTGTAAATTGCTGTAAATATCGTGTGTAAGGGAATTGTAGATGATAAGTGGTGGACCCTCAGAGATTCGAACTC
>JAGGWE010000099.1 GCA_021157665.1 Sulfurimonas sp. | reverse complement strand
TTGCAACTGGCTCTGAGGCAGCTTCACATTTAGGTGGAAATAAAGATGGACAAGAGTTTGCTTCTCTTTTTGGACATAATATAATTCCAACATATCCATCTCTTGTTCAACTTCAATTAGCCAACTCTCCACATGCCAAGATGAGTGGAGCAAAGGTTGATGGAGAAGTTACACTTTTAATTAATAATAAACCAACCTCCACATGCCAAGGAGATATTCTTTTCACAAACTATGGAGTTTCAGGTTTCGCTGTTTTAGATATATCTGGGCTTGCATCTGAATCTTTGATGAACTATCAAGCAGTTGATATTATACTAAATCTACTTCCAAAATTTACAGCTCAAAAACTCTCTGCTCATATTTTAAAAATGGCTCAAAACAAGATTATTATTCTAGATACTTTGCACGGTCTTTTACCTATAAAAATTGTTAAAGTAATTTTAGATACTTTAAATATCCCACATACCAAGAATGATATTAACACAAAAGAATCCAAAAGAATAGCAAATCAAATACTAAACTGGAAATTTGAGGTAAATGAAACTCATGGATTTAGACATGCTGAAGTTGCTGGTGGTGGTGTTGATACAACTGAAATAAATCCAAAAACAATGGAATCTCTAAAACAAAAAAACCTATACTTTTGTGGTGAGGTTTTAGATGTTGTTGGTCGTAGAGGTGGATTTAACTTTGCTTGGGCTTGGGCAAGTGGATATGCTGTTGCAAAAGAGATTACAAAAGAGATATAATACATAAAATAAAAGGAATCCACATGCCAATAAGTTTAATAATTTTAGGTGTAGTCGCCGTTATACTCGTTTTAATGTATAACTCTTTAGTCTCAAAGAAAAATCAAGTTGTAAATATCTTTGCTAGTGTTGATACTCAACTTAAAAAAAGATACGATTTAATCCCAAATTTAGTTGCAACAGTTAGTAAATATATGGAGCATGAAAAATCACTTTTAACTGAGGTTACAAAGTTAAGAGCAGAGGCAAATAAGCCAAATATATCTGACGAACAAAAAATAAAACTAGATGCAAAAGTAACTTCTGCTCTTGGCTCTATCATGATAGCAGTTGAAAACTACCCTGATTTAAAAGCAAATGAAAATGTGATGCATCTTCAAGGTACTTTAAATGAAATTGAGGAGCAAATCTCAGCAGCAAGAAGAGCTTACAATCAAGCTGTTACCGATTATAACAATGCTTTAGAGATGATACCTACGAACTTTATGGCAACGGCTATGAACTACACTAAAAAAGAGGTTTTTGAGATTATTGAGAGTGAAAGAAAAAACATTAATGTCAAAGAACTTTTCAATTCATAAATGAAAACAACTAGTGAACTGACTGATTTTTACTACAAAACACTCTATCCAGTTCTGACTAACTTAGAAGAAGATAGAAAACAGTTAAAACATAGAATTTTAGTTATTGGTTCTGGATATACTCTTTTGTTCTTACTAATTATAATTTCTATGAAAGATATAATCCTTAATGATATGTATATGTTTATCTTTATAGGTTTTGCCTATGTGGGTCTTGGTGCTATTATCTATAAAATGCTTATCAAAGACTATACTGCTGAGTTTAAAGATAAAGTAATCGAGCCACTCATTAATGAACTAGATTCAAATCTAAGATACAGTTCAACTAGTCATGTTTCATCAAATCTTTTTCGTAACTCAAAACTTTTTACATCTAAAATTGATAGAATGAGTGGAAACGATTTTGTAAAAGGAAAAATACAAGAGGTTCAGATTCAGTTTTCAGATATTCATGCTGAAAAAAGGCATAAAGATTCAAAAGGTAGAGAAAGCTGGAGTACAATTTTTCAAGGTCTTTTTATAGTTGCTGAATTTAACAAACATTTTAAAGCTCAAACTATAGTTCTTCCAGATAGTGCTCAAAACAGTTTTGGAAATATTATTGGTACTTGGCTACAATCTCATAATTCAAATAGAGATGAACTTGTAAAAATGGACTCACCCGAGTTTGAAAAAGAGTTTGTAGTATATTCTAGTAACCAAATAGAAGCAAGATATATACTTACTCATACTCTTATGAAAAGATTACTTGTTTTTAAAAAGCGTTCAAAGCATCCAGTTTATATCTCTTTTATTGGTGAATCAATCCACATGGCAATAGAGTACAACAAGGATTTATTTGAGCCATCTGTTTTTCGTTCACTTTTAAACTATAAAATAGCTATGGAGTATGTACAAACACTTCATCTTGCTATTGGCATAATAGATGAATTAAAACTAAATCAAAAACTATGGAGTAAAAAATGAAAAAACCTGAAAATCTT
This sequence comes from Sulfurimonas sp., assembly GCA_021157665.1. Lineage (GTDB taxonomy): Bacteria > Campylobacterota > Campylobacteria > Campylobacterales > Sulfurimonadaceae > Sulfurimonas. The sequence goes on along the minus strand of JAGGWE010000099.1, from coordinate 2,056 downwards.
TTAATCTTAAGTATGAAAGACTTTTTTTCACCTAAAATGCTAAAGTTTACTCTACTTCCATTTGTAATATCTATGATAATTATGTATATATTATTTTTTTTATTAGCTGGTGCAGGACTCGATGCTCTTGGAACTTTTGATGTTCAAAGCACCCAAACAAGCATACAAAATGGCATCCCACACACAGAAACATTAACTGCTCAACTTGAAGGTACGGCTATCATAAAGTTTCTTATGTCACATGCCATAACATCATGGATAGCAACATTTCTCATTTATGCTGTTGGTGGTTTTTTTACTTTGTACCTTTCTATAATTGTAGCAATTTTAGTGATAGGATTTTTAACTCCATATGTTTTAAAAGAGCTACAACTAAAGCATTATAATGACATAGAGATGATAGGGTATTCAAATATTATAACTGCTCTCCTTAGCGTTTTAAAATGGGCATCAATTATGCTTTTACTATTTTTTCTTTTTATCCCTTTATATTTTATTCCACTTGTAAATATTGTAGCTTTTAACTTCCCTCTTTATTATTTTTTTCATAAAGTCTTAACTTTTGATGTAGCTTCAACAATATGTACAAAAGAGGAAGATAATCTTATAAAATTTAGAAATGCAAATGAATTGAGATTAAAAACACTGTTGCTTTACCTTATATCGTTAATCCCTTTCGCTATATTTTTTGGAGCAGTTTTTTATGTGATTTATATTGGGAACACTTACTTTATAGAGACTAGAAAACTTCGTTTAGAGAGAGGTTAAGTACTTAAGATTCCTCTTTATCCATCTCTTTCATAACTAAAGCTCGGTATGCTTCATCTTTTGGAACAAGTCCAGCTTCATATAAAAACTGGGATGGCATAAAGTTAATTTTTCTAATCTTATCATACTTAGCAAAAGAAAGATAAAGTATATCTTTTGCACGAGTTACTGAAACATAAAAAAGTCTTCGCTCCTCATCAAGTGAACCACCCCTTTGCATCAGTTTACGGTTGGGAAATCGTCCATCCATCAAATCAATCACATAAACTTCTTTATACTCTAAACCCTTTGAAGCATGGACACTCAGAAGATTAACACCCTCCCCTTGGGTTAAATCTGATGAACCTAAAATCATAGCATTTAAAAATCTCTCATGGTCAGAGTATGGCTTAGACAACTCCTCTAAAAGTGTCATTTTTCTTGCTATTCTTGAGAGTGATTCTGTCTTTTGTTTCTCATCTATCGAGCCATCTTTTAACTGTGCTCTTTTGTTTGAAAGTACATCTGCAATGTGTTTAAAAAGTGAAGATGCTACTATCTTTTTGACAATAGTACGAGGTTGTTTTATCCCTTTTAAATCACGATAAAGCAAATAAAAATCATGTAAAAAAGTACCCCCATCTTTTGTAAGTTTTGGATGTTTTAAAATCGGATTTCTCATAAACTTAGCTTCAAATCCAAGTTTAGCAAACTTACCAACTGCACCCAACTCTAAAAAGTCATCAAAAAGCCCCAACTGATGAGATACTTTTCTTTTCTCAAAAGGATTTTTTATAGATTCATCAGGAGCATAAAGTCCATAAAAGATAGAACCATGTCCAAGATTTTTTAAAGCTAAATACATCTCTTTAGCCATAGCAGAACCGATACCTTTTGCAAACTCAAAAAGGTGAATAAAACTCATCATATCAGCTTCATTTATAAGAAGTGTGTATAAATCAAGAACTGCTTTAACCTCTTTTGAGTCAAAAAAACTTGTTCCACCCTTTCTTTTACATGGAATATCTAACTCTCTTAAACCAACTTCTATCCCATCAGCAGAAGAGTTGTTTCTAAAGATAACTGCTATCTCCTCTCTTGGAGTTTGTGTATCTCTAATCTTGGCTGCGATTGCATGATATTGGTCAAATAATTCATCGTAAGCCAAAAGCTTAGGAGATTCTGCTTGTTGATTTCTAGTAACTTCTAATTTTTTTGGATAAATTCTTTCATTATGTTCTATCACTTTTGTAGCAAGTGAAAGTATCGGTAAAGTTGAGCGATAATTTTTAGTAAGTGTATGAACCTT
>JAGGWE010000179.1 GCA_021157665.1 Sulfurimonas sp. | reverse complement strand
TACAATTGAGTCGTGCAAATAGACTTTTACTTCATGCTAATGAGTTGGAATTTTCATTGTATGGTAAAGATTATCATTTTCTTAGTAAAGTAGATTTTTTAGATGTGGTTGATAAAAGTTTAGGGTCTAGGTTGAAATAATATTTTATATATTTGTTTCACATGAAACATTGTAAATATGTAAAAGCCCTATTTTTAGGAGTTCTATATATTTTTATATGTGAATAACTTATACTCAGCTAATAAAGTAGAAATATAAGTAAATGTTGTATATCTTAATAAAGTCTCAAAAGCCCTATAATAAGGGCTTTAAAGCTTTTTTAAGTATTGATAATTCAGGTTTATTTTATATAAAATTTATCTTAAAAAAGTAAAGAATTTTAAAATTTATATTGCTTAAAGTATTGTTTTATTCACAGCTTATAACAATGTGTGAATAATACACATTTAATGTAAATTTTAAAATTTATAAAAATATTTTGCTTTTTTTTTAAGAGGATTGGAACATTTTTTGTAGATTATTTTTCTATAAGAAAACTAAGGTATTATTACATTCATAAACGACCTTCCTGGTGTGTTGGTCGTTTTACTTTTCAAAGAGTGAAAAAATCACTCTAAACTCTATCATATCTTTTAATAATTTTTTTAACGCGATTTCTAAGGTTTCTTAGAGCATCAGAACTTGTTTTACCATCTGCTGTTAAATTTTCAAAATCTTCACCAAGTTGAGCTTTTGCCATCCAACCAATTTTGTTGTGGTATTTAATACCTACAAATTGTACATCACCAAAGTGACCTTTACATAGTTTATATACTTCTTTGATTCTATCTGAGTCTGTTTTTTCTGACATATCTTTTCCTTTAATTTAAGTTTACTACTATTTTATCTCAAAATGATTACAATTGCTAGTAAATTTGTAATCTATTATTTTTTATCTTCATTCATAACAACTTTGATAAAACTAATTATCCCAACAGAAAAAACTGTTATTATGAATAGTATTTGAACAATATCTAAAGTGGTCATTATTTTTCCTCTTTAATTTTTTCTTTTAACTGCCCACATGCTGCAGAAATATCCATACCTTTTGAATCACGAATAGTACATAACAAGCCATGTTTTATAAGATATTCATCAAAAGCAACCATATCGGCTTTAGATGGTCTCTCATAAGGTGTTCCTGGGTATGGATTGAAGTAAATTAGATTTACTTTAGCTTTTACTCCACTTAGAAGTTTTACAAGTTTTTTAGCAGAGCCAATATCGTCATTCTTACCTTTTATAACCAAATACTCAAACATAACTTTTTTACGAGTATCTATTGGAAATCGTTTAACAGCTTCAATGATAGAGTTAATGTTATGAGCTTTGTTCATTGGTATAAGCTCACTTCTAAGCTCATCATCAACTGCATGAAGAGAAATTGCTATATGAACACCTAAGTCCATCTCTCCTAGTCTATCTATTTTATTGCTTAGTCCACTTGTTGAAACTGTTTGTCTTTTTCCACCGATGCACAAGCCCTCTTCCTCTTTAAAGATTTTTATAGCTTGAGCAACATTATCAAGGTTATCAAGAGGCTCACCCATTCCCATATAAACGATGTTTATTTTTCGGTTATGCTTATGCTCGTTATCTTTTTTTAGAGTTACAACTTGAGAAACAATCTCCCCAGCAGTTAAATCTCTTGTAAAGCCACCTTTTGCAGTTAAACAAAAAGAACACCCTACTTTGCATCCTACTTGAGTTGAAACACAGATAGTGTATTTTGCTTCTTGAATAACATCCCCATTATCATCGAGTTGTTTCTCTTTCATCTTTAACCAAACAGCTTCCATCGTCTTGCCATCTTGCATTTGAAGAAGATATTTGATAGTTCCATCAGTTGAAACTTCTTTATTTACAATAGTAAGAGGGTTTACAACAAATTTCTCGGCTAACTCCTCTTTAAGAGCTTTAGGGATATTTTTCATATCATCAAAACTTGAAGCATACTGATGATAAAGCCATCCGTAAATTTGTTTAACTCTAAACGATGGTTTTATTAGAGTCATAAGTTCTTTTTGTGTGTAATCCATTAATGATGGTTTCATAGGTATGGTGGTTCCTTAGATTTTTGTATTTGTATTATATAGTTTATATGTTAAATATATGATTTTTTAAAGGAGTTAGTATCTAATATCTTAAAAATTAGATATTAGATAGTAGAGTTAGAAAGATAATAAAAATTATTTATCGTATTTATGATAAAGATAATTAGCTAATTGGGTTGATTGTTCATCACTCATAACACCTTTTAGAGATGGCATAAGACCAAAATCTTTTATTGCTCTTTTACCATAAAGAGATTTTCTTTTTTGAGGATGTTCAATATAATCTTTAACAAAAGCGATAAATTCATCTTTAGTTTTAGTTTTTGCTTTTAGTTTATTGACTACATCTTTGGCATGTGGTGCTGCATATACATTTGTAATCTCACCACCAGATTCATTAATACCTATTACCGTAGTATGACAGCTTGAACAGTTGTAAGTAAAAAGTTTTTCACCAAGTGAGATTGTTTTTACTTCTTTTTTTGAGACTTTAGTTGGTACTACAACATCTCTGTTATAATCACTATAAAGATAGTTAGCCAATCTAATTGATTCTTCATCACTCATAGCACCTTTTAAAGATGGCATAAGACCAAAACTCTTAATAGCTTTTTTACCATAAAGAGATTTTCTTTTAGCTGGATTTTCAATATAGCTTTTGATAAAAGTGATAAATTCAGCTTTAGATTTAGTTTCATTTTTTAATTTAGAAATAACATCTTTAGCATAAGGTGCTTCATACATATTTGTAACTTCACCACCAGATTCATTAACACCAGTCATTGTAGTGTGACAACCTGAACAATTATTATTAAATAACACCTCTCCAGATTGTGCGAATAGGCTTGCAGTTGTAATAGCTGTGAAAAGTACTATATTTTTTATTCTCATTAAAAAACCTTTGTATAAATTTACTAAAATTATAACATAAATTTTCATTAAGCCTAAGTAGTCAACTCTTTAATTCTTAAAGCCACATGCCGAGATAAAAGCTCTTTAGCTTTTTCATGATTTTTAATAAAATCGACATGTGCATTTTCATCAGTGTAATTTGTTATACAAAAAACACCACCAGCAGGGATTTTAAACTCTTCTGCAATTTTTAGTACAGAAAAAAATTCCATATTTTCTATCCCAATACCAAGGGGTAAAAACTTTTTTGTTATATCTTGGCATGTGGATATATAGTTAGATGAGTTTACAACTATATCTTTTACCTTTGTTGTATTTGTTGATACTACATTATCTAGTGGAGTGTAGGCATCATTAGTTAGAAAGCCAAGTTCAATGTTTGAAGCAGTTTTTGATTCTATGATGTCAAAGATTTTAGCATCACCATAACTCCCAGCACTTCCTACAAAAAGTAAAAACTCTGGTTTATCAAAAAGACAAAGTCTTGTTAAGTTCATTGCAGTTTCAATCAGACCCACACCCATAGGTTGAGCAAAATCAAACGATTCGTTATTCCCAGCACAGATAATCATTTATAATCTTACTGGAATATTGTTATCATGAAGATAATGTTTTAAATCCATTATATCAATCTCTTTGTAGTGAAAGATAGAAGCGGCAAGTGCTGCATCAGCACCACAATCAAAGGCTTCTTTGATATGTTCCATAGTCCCTGCTCCACCACTAGCGATTACTGGTACATTTACAGCTTTAGAGATTTGTTCAGTTATATTTAGCTCAAATCCAGCTTTTGTACCATCTGCGTCCATAGAGGTTAGTAAAATCTCTCCACAGCCTCTATCTACAACTTCTTTTGCCCATTCTACTGCATCAAGTCCAGTATCAACTCTTCCACCGTTTAAAAATACATGATACTTATCGCCTATTTTTTTAACATCGATAGCAGTTACAATACACTGAGAACCAAATCTTTTAGCACCCTCATCAATGAGTTCAGGTCTTTTAATTGCAGCAGAATTAATGCTAACTTTATCGCATCCAACATTTAAAAGTTTGTATATATCATCAAGTTTTCTTATCCCACCACCAACAGTTAAGGGGATAAAAATCTCTTTAGCAACCTGTGCAACTATATCTACAATAGTATCTCTGTTATCAGATGAGGCTGTAATATCTAAAAAAGTAAGCTCATCAGCTCCCTCTTCGTTGTATCTTCGTGCCACTTCAACAGGATCACCTGCATCTTTTAGCCCAACAAAGTTAACACCTTTAACAACTCGTCCATCTTTAACATCTAAACAGGGGATGATTCTTTTTGCGAAATAATTCATGGTAGTTAAGAAGCCTTTTGTAATATTTTCGTATTATACTACTTTAGGCTTATGAAAATTTGAGGTATTTTATCTCTATTACCTTTATATAAGTAAAATTACTATATACTTTTCTTTATGAAAAAAGAAAGAGTTGTAGCAAAGAAGAAGTTTGGACAAAACTTTCTAAAAGATGAGACTGTTTTACAAAAGATCATCCAAGCGATGCCCAAGAACGATAATAAAATCGTTGAGATTGGACCTGGCTTAGGTGATTTAACTAAATATTTAGTAGATGTCAAAAGTGTAGAAGCTTTTGAGGTTGATACCGATTTGTGTAAACTGTTACAAAGTAAATTTAAAAAAGAGATTGATACCAAGCGACTCCACCTAAACTGTGGGGATGTACTCCAAGCTTGGAAGAGTGTTTTAGTTGACGAACCGTACGACTTAGTGGCAAACTTGCCTTACTATATCGCTACAAACATAATCCTAAAAGCACTCGTAGATCCAATGTGTAAAAATATACTTGTAATGGTACAGCTAGAAGTTGCAGAGAAATTTTGTGCTGAGGCTGGAGAAAAGGTTTTTGGTTCTTTGGGCATTATAACTCAAAGTGTAGGGCGTTCACATATTGTTGTGAAAGTACCACCAACTGCTTTTGAACCACCTCCAAAGATTGATTCTGCAGTTTTTTTAATACGAAAAAATAAAGATAGAAATGATAAAGATTTTGAGGATATGCTAAGAGTTGCATTTAGCCAACCTCGTAAAACTTTAATGAAAAATCTCTCTTCAAAGTATGAAAAAAGCCAACTTTTAGAAGTTTTTAAAGAACTAGACCTTATACAAACGATTCGTCCTCATCAAGTTTCCACTAGCGACTATCACCAACTCTATAAAAAAATATAAATATAAACAGGAGTTTGGATGTCAGAAGAAAATAAAGGTAATAGCGAAAGCCAACCTAAAACAGACCGTAAACCAAATACAAATAACAACAGAAGACCAAATAACAATAACAGAAAACCAAATGCTAATCAAAATAAACCAGCTGGTGATAAGCCGACAGGCAATAAACCTAACCCAAATAAAAATAAAAACCGTAACCGTCACAGAAGACAACCTACACCAGTTGATGAGAATTTAAAAAAGTTTGTTGTATTAAATCAAGAGGGGCATAAACAAAGACTTAACCCTCATTATAAATTAGATTTAAACTCTACTGCAAAAATTCGTATCACTCCACTTGGTGGACTTGGTGAGATTGGTG
>JAGGWE010000188.1 GCA_021157665.1 Sulfurimonas sp. | reverse complement strand
GTTACTTCATTTCCTAATGAATCTGTTGAAACCACATTTACATTAAATGAAGTATCTGCTGCTAAATCTGCACCTGCTACATCTACACTATAAGTTCCATCTGCTTGAACTGTTGTTGTGTAATCATTCCCATTAATAGTCATTGAAACTGTATCACCAGTTGAGATATCTCCACCTGTTGCAGTTCCACTTAGTGTGATTGTCTCACCAGATTCTGCTGCATTGATAATATCATCTGCTGTTACATCTGCTGGTGTTACTACCCCTGCATCTGCTGAAGTATCTACTGTATGAGTTGAAGTTGCTGAAGATGTTACTTCATTTCCTAATGAATCTGTTGATACTAGTTCTCGAAGATCAGCATTTATATCAACAATACCACCATTCACTGTTGCAAATTGAGCTTCACCACCCTCTGTTGATTCAGAACCTGATTCTTCACCTGCTTCTGTTTCTACATCATCTATATCTTCCTCAACTATAGCTTCAGTGTTTTCAGAATTAAATATTGCTTCAATAGATTCAGAATCAGAAACTGTTTCATTTTCAGCAAACTCCTCAGAATATAAAGAAGAGTCAAACAACTGTGTTTCACTTCCATACACAATAACATTACTACCATTATCTAAATCAATTCTAATACTATCAATAGCAATATTATTTTTATCACCAACAACAATATCACCTTCATAAATTTCATCACCATGAGAAATTTCATTAAATGAACCATCACTCAACTTTACATAAAACTTACCATCTAAACTTGATATTTTTCCAATTACTTCTGACATAATACACCCCTAAATAAATTATTAATTAGAAGATATTACAATAGTTTTTAAAAAGAGTATATTGTACTTGAGTACAATTTGGTTAATATTATTTGCATTAATAAAAGTTTGTGGGAAAATAGAATCTTCAAGTGGTGGAGAATGAGAGATTCGAACTCTAAGTATTGTTCCACCAAAATCCTTCGCAAAGCCTATATTAGGGCTTTCATAGTTTAAGTTACTTTTAACAATGGTCTGAAAAGCACCAATTTCAATCATTTACTAGTCTGAAATGGTCTGATTCTGGTCTGATTTATTTACTTAATATCTCTACTATATTATTTTGAATAATAGATTGTGCATCTAATGATATTGCAATATATTCATCTTCTGGTTCAATCTTTTCTAACTCTGTTTTATAAACATTTTTATCAAGTGAATTGAGACTTGAATTGAGTTTTTCTAAATCATCAGTAGTTATAAATCTAGTATATAACAAGTTTTGTAAGATATCTTTATCTTTACTGATAGCAACTGCTAAATCAAAAATATCCCTTGTTAAATTATCTTCTTTTCTATACTTTACTTTTTTGGCAATAATATCTTCTACACCCTCATAATAAAGTTCATATTCTAGATTTAAAAGTGTATTTTTTATTGGCTTATTAATTAGAGCCTCATTGAGTAGGAAATCAACTTTTATATTTTTATTTGTCTTGAGCTTTAAATGTTTAGCGAAACCATCAAATTTGTAATCAGTTGTACTAAAAGCATTTGTATCATCTATATACCATTTAGGATCAAGAAAATCAAAAACTTGTGCTTCACTTATAAAAATATCTATATCAAATGATTTACGATGTTGAAAATGAAATATCGATAAAGCAGTTCCACCACCAAATGCCCACCAATTTTTAAGTTCAACTTTCTCTTCAACACCCTTTATGAGTTCAAAATAGACACTATTTAATGCTTCTATCTGAGGCTCAAAGTTCTTTAAATAGCCATTCATATTGCTTTATCTCCTCATTATTAAATTCATTTTTATAAAAATTATATATTTTGTTCAGATTCTCTTTTTTTATATTAAATAATTCACAATATTTTATTACATCGGTATAATCAACTTCTTTAAATATCGTTAGTATTGCATAATGAAATTGTTTTGATATATTTGCTTCATTAAAAAGAGTGTATAAGTCATCAAGTGTATAATGCATTTTGGAATCACTTATAGAGTTATTAACAGTAGCTAAAATCCATTGAGCTATACTTAATTTTTTATCATCTTCCAACATCTCTTGGAATGGTATAATATCATTATAACTCTCACTATCTTGTGCTAAATCATATTCAAGTTGCTTCATTAGAATAAATTCTGCTTTTATATTAAAAAACTTAGCAAATTTCTTTGCTGTGTGTATAGTAAAGCTTCTCTTATATTGATATAGTTCGCTGATAGTTTTTTTACCTATGCCAAGTGCATCACAGAGCTTATCTTGTGTTATATTATTTGGTAAGATATACTTTTCTTTTATAAAATCAATTGGTGCAATCATTATGCTACTCTCATATTATCATTATATGATAATTTATTAATATTCATATATTATCATAATATGATAAATTAGTCTAGGTATACTTACTTATTAATTTAGTAAACACCGAAAAGGTATTACTAAACTCATTTAATGATTTTTATAGGTCTATAACTATTTATAAATAGGGGTACACAAGAAAAAAATAGATTATTTAAATAATCTTTAAAAAGGCTTGTTAAAGTTCATATTTTAGGGGGTTTAAGTTCTTCAAGTGGTGGAGAATGAGAGATTCGAACTCTCGGTACAGTTACCCATACGCATCCTTAGCAGGGATGTGGTTTCAGCCACTCACCCAATTCTCCATTTGAAGATTGAAATTATAATCATTAATTCATAATATATAGCTTAAAATCAATTCTTTATATAAAAGTTTTTTAAATAGCCGTTATTTCACTATAATTTCATATGAAAAAAATATTTTATTTAACTTTTATTCCACTTTTTTTATTCGCATCAGAATATCCATATTTCACTAAAAAAGAATTTATAAATATAGAGGAAAAATCAGGTAAAATCCCTAGAAACAGGGCTATGGACTATCAAAAAAATATAGCTATTTTTAAAACATACAATAAAACAAAACAACTAAATAGAACTAACCACTACCTAAACCAACTTCTACCTCAATATGATGATATTATACAAAAACAAGAAGATTACTGGGCAACACCAAAAGAATTTTTAATAACTGGCTACGGAGATTGTGAGGATTATGTAATTATAAAATATTTTACACTTTTAAAACTTGGGTTTGATAAAAAAAAACTGTTTCTTACAACTGTTTTTGAACAATATCAGGGTGGATACCATATGGTTCTTAGTTATTTTAAAGATAAAAATAAACCACCACTTATTTTAGACAATCTAAGTTTTAGAGTTTTAGACCTCAAAACAAGAGAAGATATTAAGGCAGATATTTTTATAAACTCAACTGGTATTTTTAAAATAGATAAAAATTATAATCTAAAAAAAATAGCTCATCAATCAAAACAATATAACGAACTTATGAAAAAAATTAGAAAAAATCGTTAAATCTTTTCTAAAATCTTTTTAACTACTTCTGCTGGATTCTCTGATTTATAGATTGGGCGACCTACTACGATAAAATCTACTAGAGCATTTTTTGCAAATTCTATATCTGCTACTCTTTTTTGATCACCTGCATCTTCACCAAATGGGCGGATTCCAGGAGTTAAAGTCATAAACTCTTTTGAAGTTATACCTTTGATAGATTTACTCTCAAATGCAGAACACACTACACCATCAAGTCCACTATCCATTGCATCTTTTGCAAATTGATTAGCTTTATCATCTATCCCTTTTTCATATACTTCTGTAAACTCTTCTTCTGTAAATGATGTAAGAGCAGTTACAGCTAAAACAATAGGACGAGTCTCATACTTCTCTAAACGGCTCATAACTTCACTCATAGCTCTTTTCCCAGCTGAGGCATGAACATTGAACATATCAACACCAAGCCCTATAATAGACTCAGCAGAATCAGCCATAGTATTTGGAATATCATAAAGTTTTAAATCTAAAAATATTTTAAAATCAGGATTTATTTTTTTAATATCTTTTAAAAAATCTTCCCCATCACGAATATAAGTACGAAGTCCGACTTTAAGCCAAACATCATAGTTTTGTATCTTTTCAATTAAATCTAAATTTTCTTGTTTTGTGGGTAAGTCAAGGGCAACGCATAATTCCATAGTTTCTCTTTATATTTAGTTATAGAATTATAGCATT
>JAGGWE010000093.1 GCA_021157665.1 Sulfurimonas sp. | reverse complement strand
CAAAGAAAAAAGGTGTTCAATTTGGAAGAAAAGCTATTCTAAATAGTAAAGAGAAAAATGTTATCTATAAAGAGCATGAAAAAGGCAAATCTGTAGCTTGGCTGTCTAAATTCTTCCATGTTGCTCGCAATACTATCTATAGAGCATTAAAAGATGTAGCTAAAAAGAAGTAGTCAATTTGACTACTTCATAATGTTCCACAATCCAACTCTATTTGGAACATTCTTCTTGTTACTAAAATCTGTTCCAAAAATAAGAGGTTGTTGACAAGGTGTCATGTATGAGAGGATAACGGTAGAGTACAAAAATATGTTACCTATCTTTGTAGTCTTTTTAGTTCTACAATGGTATCTAATCTTTGAAGTTTTCAAAGCTAAAAATCGGCTAGGGTAACATATTTTCTTGCTAAGATTTGTTATATTTTTTGTCCTAAAAGTGGATATTCACTCACAGGGGTGTTTCTTCTTCGTCAGCTGCTTTAATACATAAATGAAGTCAGTTTTGCTATGATACCAAAAAGTTTTAATAATAGGACTTGTTACTTACAAAAGGAATTTTAAACATTATGGAAGATATAAGAGAACTATCACAAAGAATAATAAACAATGAAGTAATAATATTTGCCACTTTTAGTGGTATACGAAATAAATCACTTAAAACTTTCAATAAAGCAACAATAAAAAAAGTAATGATTAAAAATGAACTAAAATATCAATTTGAATATATTTATGATAAAAATGTAGAACATAAGAACTTAAACAAGATTGATTCAATAAATGAAATAGACAACTTACTTAAAACATATTTTAAACAAGCATTGATAAATACACTAGAGTCTGATTATCATATTTTAGTTAGTAAAAGTGGTGTTGCTAAGATAAATAAAAAAGCTGCTACTAAGAAGTTTGAAGAGATCTCTCATAATAGAAAGAAAAAGTATATTTTAAATGAAGGTGAAGTAACATCATTTTTAGTAGAACTAGGAATTATGACAGCAGGTGGTAAAGTTATAAACTCAAAATATGATAAGTTTAAACAAATAAATCGTTATTTGGAGTTGGTGTCTGATTGTATTCCTTATTTAGATAAAAACAAAACTATCAGAATTATTGATTTTGGATGTGGAAAAGCATACCTTACTTTTGCACTTTATGATTTCTTAGTATTAAAAATGGGTTACAATGTAGAAATAGTTGGCTTAGATTTAAAAGAAAATGTAATAAAATTTTGTTCAAACTTGGCAAAAAAATTAAATTATGATGATTTAAGATTTGTACAAGGAGATATTAAAGGGTTCAATGAATTTGAAAATGTAGATATGGTTATCTCTTTACATGCTTGTAATACTGCAACAGATGATGCCCTAGCAACTGCCGTAAACTGGGGAGCTAAAGTTATTTTAGCAGTACCTTGTTGTCAGCATGAGTTACTTAAAAAAATAAAAAATAAAAAAATGGTTCCTTTGCTAAAATACGGAATTATTAAAGAAAAACTATCTTCATTACTTACTGATAGTTTAAGAGCAAACGTATTAGAAATCATGGGTTATCGTACACAAGTATTAGAGTTTATAGATATGGAACATACACCTAAAAATATTATGATTAGAGCTTTTTTTGAAGATATTTCAAATGTTGATAAAGTTGTAGAAGAATACAAAGAATTTAAAAAAGAATGGCAAATTTCTCCCTATATAGAAGAAGCTTTTGGAAAAGGATTGACGAGTAAGTTAGAATAGCTGACTTAAGTAATCATTAGCCTTTAAGTTTTCATAAGCTCCTTTATGCAAGAACATAGCATATTTACCACCGTTAATTATTTTAGTAGAAATTTCTGTGACATTTGGGACTTATGAAAAATACGGGGGTCTGAATCATAACTTTTTATGATGATATACAAATAGTTGATTTAGATAGACCAAAAAAAGAACTTCCAGCACTAGGGGTAGATGTTACACCAAAAGCACTCCCTCAAAACTAATTTGCTATAATTAATCTATGCAAATAATCTTTGAAAATCATGACTTCGTTATATTTAACAAACCACAAAATCTCAACTTCCATAGTGAAGACGGTGAAGCTGGTTTTGTAGTTTTAGCTACAAAGCAGTTACATGTAGAGCAGTTATATAGTGTTCACAGACTAGATAAAATGACTTCTGGTTTAATTATCTTGGCAAAAACAAGTAAAGTTGCGAATAGATTTGCGAAAATGTTCCTAAACAAAGAGATACAAAAGTTTTACTTAGCTTTGAGTCTAAGAAAACCAAAGAAAAAACAAGGCTGGGTAAAAGCTGATATGGGAGCCTCTCGCCGTGGAACTTACAAGCTTCTAAAAACAAAAGAAAACCAAGCAATAACACAGTTTCATAGCTCTACATGTAGAGCGGGTGAGCGTATATTTTTAGTAAAACCACATACAGGAAAAACTCACCAAATCAGAGTAGCATTAAAGAGCATAGGATCCCCAATAGCAGGTGATGTTAGATATGCAAATGCTGATGAAGCAAAAAAAGAAGACCGCGGATACCTTCATGCTTACGCTTTAGGGTTTACATTAAATGGTGAAGAATTTTCTTTTGTTTGTCCACCTTTTGATGGGGAGAGGTTTTTATCTGATGAAGCACAAAAAACTTTACTAGAATGGGCTAAACCTTGGGAGTTATTTAAATAACGGTCGAGTACAAAAATATGTTACCTCTTTTTGTACTCTTTTAAGTTTTACAATGGTATCTAAATTCTTTAGATTTTAAAAGTTTGAAATCGGCTGTGGTAACATATTTTTGTTGCTACGCTTTGTTATGTGGCTTTGCTTTTTATGGTCTTGCGGTTTCAATGGGAGTCAGGTTTCAATGGGAGTCAGGTTTATTTTTGTGGGCTTTAGTGGTTTTACTTTTTTTTTGAGTTTATTGGCTTTTGTTTCATAAGCTTTTTAAAGTTTCATCTTGGCATGTGACTTTCTAATTTCCACATGCCAAATAGTTTAGTTTTTTAAATTTTTCTAATATTAAGCAAGGTGCTTACGATAGACACATAACTCTTTATTCAACTACATTATATGTAAAACAACTTTAAAGCTCATAATTAACTAACACATTATTTGTAGGTTAATGTGAAAAAAACACGATATATTGTCATGTTTTTTACAAAAAAAGAGAGAAACTCTATAAAAGTCTTAAAGTTTGAATGTTCGTTTAATATTGTATGTACAAATTAAATCACACTTAGTGTGTTAATTGTCAAATATCTTACATAACTTACAAAATGTTGCTTAAGCGGAGGATTAAAAATAGAATTTTTTTCCTTTGTTTCACAACCTGTTCTATTTGGAACAAGCAAACTCTATAGCAATACATTTAAGTTAATATTTTTTGACATTCTTGTTTTATAATCTCAGGAGCATTTTTAGAGTCTTTTATATAATTTTCAAAAGGTGCTACAATTTCTATCTCTTCTTCAAAAGTTATTTTATCCAAGTTCTCCAATGAAGTTTTTAACTCTTTCAAATCTAGTTCATTAATTAAGCCTCTCTCAAGCATATTTTGCAGGATGCCATCTTTTAACTTTACAGCTATGGCAATATCTATAATGTCTCTTGTAAGATTATCATTTCGTCTATAAACTATTTTTTTAGCAATAATATCTTCTATGCTCTCAACATATACATCACTGGTAAAAAGAACTTTTGAATTGTCAAGTAAATAGTCAGATGAAGCATTTTGAGAGACCAATACATCGACTTTTATATTATTCTTTTTCTCCAGCACCCTTATGTGGTTAGATAGATCAATGTACTTGCTAGTATTAAATTTATTTGTTTCATCTATCCAGTGCTTTGGGCTAAGGTAGTTTAATATTTGTACATCAGTCACAAATAAGTCAATATCAAAACTAAGCCTATGTTGAAAATAGTATATAGCTAATGCAGTTCCACCACCAAACCTGATTGTAGAGTGGTCTTGATTTGGTAAAAAGCTGTAGGCATCTTCAATAAAACTGTTTAGAGCATGTATCTGTTCACCGTAATGCTCTTTTATAAATTCTATATTTTTCATAATAAAGCCAATACTGTTT
>JAGGWE010000136.1 GCA_021157665.1 Sulfurimonas sp. | reverse complement strand
GATAAATATCAGGTAAATATTCCATGTTTTGGGCATACTGGAGATGGAAATGTTCATACAAATGTGATGGTAGATGGTAAAGATCCAGAGCAGGTAAAAATCGCTTATCAGGCGATAGAAGAGGTTTTTCAAGCTACTATTGATTTAGGTGGAACTTTATCTGGTGAGCATGGTATCGGTTTAGCGAAAGCTCCTTATATGCATATGGCTTTCACAGATGAAGAGATGAATCTTTTCAAATCAATCAAGATGGCATTTGATCCTAACAATATTTTAAATCCAGCGAAAATGGGGCTAAATTAAATAATTTTCGGAACCGATGCTTCAGCTTCGGTAGAGTTGGCATAGAACTTCAAACTCACATGCCAACAATAAAGCGAAGATAAATCATCGCTTCCTAGGGAGAGGTGAAATCAAATATTTCACTTCAGTATGGGAGTGTATATTGGGAGAAAAGTTTATGAATAAAATAGTTACTAAAGAAAATATAAGGCATTTATTTCATCATGTAAAACTTTTTATTACATCTTTTATCGACAAAGAGTTGACGCTTTATGCTGCTTCTCTTAGTTTTTACACTATCTTTACAATTATCCCACTTCTTTTAATAATGCTAACACTTTTAACATCATTACCAAGTTTTGCAGAACATTATGAGACTATTAAATCGTTTATATTCTCGAACCTTATGCCTGTTAATTCCGAGGCTATTATGGGGCATATTGATGGTTTTTTACAAAACTCTGCAAAGATGGGAATTATAGGTTTAGTTATGATTTTAGTTGCTTCTCTTTTGTTTTTTCAAAACTTTGAGTATATCGCTAACAAAATTTTTCATGCAAAAAAACGAACTCTTTGGGAGTCTATAACTACTTACTGGACTATGCTTACGCTAACTCCAATAGCCTTGGGTATATCTTTTTACATAACTGGGTATATTGCAACTATAATGGCTACAAATGAGTATGCTTCATTTAATATTTTGCCCTTAGTTCCATATATAATTATTTGGGGTTTATTCTTTTTAATTTTTCAGATTGGACCAAATGTTAAGGTTAATCCTAAGGCTTCTATGATTAGTTCGTTTATAATTGCAGTTGTTTTTTCTGTTTCAAAAAATGCTTTTATCTATTATGTGTTTTTTAATAAATCTTATACAACGATGTATGGCTCTTTTGCTATTTTAATGTTTTTGTTTTTATGGATTTATGTTTCATGGATTATTTTTATTTATGGGATTAAATTATGTTATATAATAGATAGAGTATATAAAAATAAACATAGCGAAAACACTCAAGAGATAAGTGAAGAAGAGATTTCTAATCGCTAAAAATGAGGTTAATATAAATAAAATTCCCACATGCCAAGATATGCTGATAGTGTGAGTCTTTATATTTAGATTTAAAAGCCAAAGTAAAACACTATCAAGTAAATCTCCAAATCCAATCAGATGTAACAATATACTTAGTGGATAAAATATTGTAAAAAGTGATGTCCAGATTATAGAGAGTGGATGGTAGATACTAAAGTTTTCAAAGATGAAAAGTGAGAGTGGTAACATCATGATATAAACCCAAATAGGGACTAAAATAAACTGCCAGATTTTACTTAGATGTTTAAAATGTATGAGAAATAAGAAGATGTAGAAAACACCAAAAATACTTAGCCAGAAGCCAAGAGAGAAAAATAGTCGTGGGAAAAAACTTAGGATTAAAATGGCTGTTAAAAGTAGTGTTTGCATAGAAATAATTTTATAGCCTCTATCGTATAAAACAAAGCCAATAACTAACATAACAAAGGCTCTTAAAAGTGAAGCAGGAGAGTCTAAAAATAGTAAATAAGCAAGTAATAAAATAGAGATTATGATAAAAGAATCAACCTTATAACTTCTAAATGGGAAGTATCTGTTTTGTAAAAATTTGTACGGAGTGCGAAGTAAGAAAAAAAGTAAGGCTGATAAAACTCCTAAGTGAAAACCACTAATAGCTAAAAGATGAGATATTCCTAGATATGAAAATTTGTTTTGTAAATGAGTTTCTAGTGGTGTTGCAGTATAAAGTGCTTGATAGATGTTAGTTATATCATTATCTGTATGTTGAGAGCTTATAAAAGAGTTTAGATTTTGTTTTAAGGTGGGTGTTTGGTAAGTATAAATAATTTTACTAAAAGCATAAAAGCTTGTCAGATATTGATAAAAAGTTATTTTTCCTGCCCATATTTCAAGCTTTAGTTTTTTGCCTTTAGCATTTGGAAATGATTTTTTAGCAGTGCTATAAAATGAGAAACCTTGTTCTGATTTTAGTTTTAAAACTTGGTATGTTTTTTCTTTACCTTTTTTAGTAAGCTTAGTTTTTTCATACTGTTTTAAAACTGTAGCATAGACAATTTGAGAGTCAAATTTAGTGAGATTTTTATAGTTGTTGTATTCGATTAAAAGGGCATAAGTGAGAATAAACCCACATGCCAAGACAAATGTGAAAAACTCTTTTTTTGTATTAAAAAGTGAGAGTTTTTCTAAGAGCATTTAGAGAGTTGGCATCGATATAGTTGATTCTCCCATATCTACATCAGCAGAGCGAGTATCTACATTTTCATAAACAGTTTCAACTCCTGCTGAAAATTTTGGTGCTTCAACAAAGCGAGTAAGTTTTTTCTGAAAAACAAGTTTCACATGCCCAGTTGGTCCATTTCTTTGTTTTCCGATAATGATTTCAGCATCCTCTTCCTCTTTTTCTACATACTCAGATACAAACTCTTTACCCTCAGCTTTTGCAGCTTTTTCACGCTCTTTTTCCTCTTTGTAAAGGTAAACATCATCACGATACACAAAAAGAATGATGTCGGCATCTTGTTCAATAGAACCAGATTCACGAATATCACTAAGCATAGGGCGTTTATCATTTCTTGACTCTAGTCCACGGTTTAACTGAGATAATGCCACTATCGGCATCTCTAACTCTCTAGCTAACATTTTTAGTCCACGAGAGATTTCTGAAACTTGAAGATGTCTATCTTGATTTCCAACACCTTGCATAATTTGAAGATAATCAATTACTGCAATCTCAATTTCAGGATGTTGATTTTTCAGTTTTCTAAGTTTTGAGCGAAGTTGATTGATGTTAAGACTACCTTGATCATCTACAAAAAGTTTTGCAGAGTTCATCTTGTCAATCGCCCCATGAAGAGAACCCCACTGCTCATCGTTCATATCACCCAAACGAAGCTGCTGAAGAGGTATAGAGGTTTGAACAGAAAGAAGCCTAAGCATCAACTGCTCAGCAGGCATCTCTAGTGAGAAAAAAGCTACACCTGAGCCTTGGTTTATAAGATGATTTACAGTGTTTAGTATAAAGGAAGTGTTATGGGTTACCGTCATATCTTCAAGTAAAAATAGATTGTTTCCGTCAATAGTAAAACCGTAATAATCATCAACTTTATCGTACTGAATATTTATGCCAGTATGTTTTACTTCTCTTTTAGCTTTTAATTTTCTAGCTTGTTTTCTTTTTATTTTAGTTGGGATTTTATCTAAGTCACCAACGATTCTAAGTCTATAAACTTCACATTCATAGTTTATTTTTTTAATTCTTGCTTTTTTAGTTTTAATCGATACTCTAAAACCTAAAGAATCTGCTAAAAATTTGATTTGATTTGATAAATTTTCATCTTTTTGAACTATCTCAAAAACATTAAATTTTTTATCGTAATACCCATCGCTATCAAGTAGTCCTGCTAGAAGTTTAAGACGATTTTTTTCGCTATTTTGGATGTTGGCATGTGGGATATGCTTGTTATTTAAAACACCTAAATCTCTTAGTTTCTTTTGTAGAGATTTATCTTTAAATTTTGAAACACCTCTTTGTCCTGATGTTATGCTATACATAGGACATTTGTCTTTTTGTATTCTTTGGCTTAATTGTAAGCCTAGTTTTTGCGCATAACTACTAAGATATTCTATAATTTCACTGTCTTGTGTAGCTATTGATACATTTGAACTTGTTCCATCACCAAGCCAAAGCCCTAAAAAATATGGGTCAATATCTAGTTTTTGTTTTTTAAAATCAATAGCTACTTTATAACCTTTATAGTTAGAGTGGAATTTTTTAGATTTCTTGTTGTAATCTTTTATTTCAATATTTAAAATATCACCGTGTTTATGTTTACCCTCGTTTCTACTTCTTTTAAGTGAAAGGATATGTGATTCATTTACACGATAATCAATTCCTTTGTTTTGACGAACCCAAAACATTTTTTCTCTTCCACGAGCGAGTGAGAGAACATTTCTAGGTCTTGAATCATCACCCATAAGTTTATCACCAACTTTTATATTTTCGACATTCTTTAGAGTTCCATCAAACATAACTACTTTTGTGCCAAGTCCAAGGCATTTCCCCATTGCAGGTCTTGCCGCAATAATAACAAGATCCCCTTTACCAAAACCAGTAGTCATTTTGTTTAGTTCATGAAAACCAGTATCTACTCCAACTAAAACAGAATTCCCACGAGCTTTCATCTCTTTGATGTATTCCATCGTGTCGTAAGTCATCTGTGGAGAGTCTTTGAAGTCGCTTGTTTGGTTATCTTGAGTTATCTCGTAAAGTTTTTTTTCTACTATATCTACAACTTCAGCAGCAGGTAGTTCCTCTTCAACAGTAACTCTTTTTATCTCTGTTGTAAGCGTTAAAAGGTGTCTTTTAAGTGACTTGTCTTTTATCTCATTTACATAAGCTTTTGTGTTTGAGATAGGGTTTGCAGATAAAATTTCAAGCATAACCTGTTCATCAAATTTCTTGATTTTAATTAGCTCTTTTTTTATAAACTCTTCATCAATTGGCTCATCTCTTTGCATAAGAGAAGTCATTGCTATAAAAATATCTTGATGAGCAGGAAGATAAAAATCATCCTTATTAAGTGCTGTACTTAAATCATCAAATTGTTGAGGTTCAAAAACTATTGAACTTAAGATTGAGCGTTCAAAAGCTAGGTTGTATAGGTTGTCTTGCATTTAGTTTGATTCCTCTGCCATTTTTTCAACTTCAAATACAAATCTATCTACAAGTTCTTTTTCATCTAGGTTCGCAACTACTTCACCTTTTACCATCACTAGACCTTTACCTTTTCCATAAGCGATAGCTACATCGGCATGTGCAGCTTCTCCTATGGCGTTTACAACACAACCCATAACTGAAACATTTAGAGGTGCTGTTATGTGGGCAGTTCGCTCCTCTATTTCGGCAACTGCTGAAACTAAATCGGCTTCTATTCTTCCACAAGTTGGGCATGAGATGATATTTAATCCATCTTTTACTGCTCCACTATCTTTTAGTATTGCACGAGCGACTTTTATTTCATCTTCAAGTTCACCTGTGATTGACACCCTCATAGTATCTCCGATTCCATCAAGTAAAAGTGTTCCAAGTCCTATGGCACTTTTTACAGTTGCATGAAAAAGTGTTCCTGCTTCTGTTACTCCAAGATGAAAAGGATAGTTGTTCTTAGGACGAAGAGCACGATAAGCAGCGACTGTTCTATCTACATCACTTGCTTTTAAAGATATTTTAATATCATCAAAGCCTAAGTCCTCTAAATATTTTATGTTGTACTCAGCAGAGGCAACCATCGCTTCTGCTGTTGGACCGTACTTATCATCAAACATTTTCTCTAAACTTCCAGAGTTTACACCTATCCGTATGGGAAGATTTCTCTCTTGACAAGCTTTTACAATCTCTTGAACTTTCCATTTAGCAGAAATATTTCCAGGATTAATCCTGATACAATCAACAACCTCGGCAGCCTTAAGTGCTAGTCTATGGTTGAAGTGAATATCTGCAATAAGAGGTAATGAAGTTTGTTCTTTTATCTCTTTTAGTGCATCGGCTGACTCCATATCTGGAACTGCACAACGAACTATATCGCAACCTGCAAAGTGAAGTCTTCTAATTTGTTCAACCGTAGCTTCAACATTAGAAGTTTTGGAGTATGTCATCGATTGAGTGCTTATAGGTGCATCCCCACCAACTGCTACATCGCCGACGAATATTTTTTTAGTTTGGACTCTTTTTATCATAAAGAGATTTTAGCTTATTTGGGATAAAAAAGTGCTTTGGTTATAAATTTATGTAGGTATTCCACATGCCATGGCATGTGGAATAAGGTTTAGAAAGTAGTTTTAGAATTTGAAAGTTAAGTTTGTGTAAACATATCTTCCTGGTTCATTAAGAAGTAGTACATCTCCACCACCAGCAACAAGTGTTAAATCTGCATAAGTATTACTTACTGCATAAGTTTTATCAAATACATTATTTACACCTAGTGTAAAATCAAAGCTTTTATTAAATGCATGTTTAACTTTTAAGTTAAGTATAGCCCATGAATCAATTACTTGTTCACCATTTTCTTCATCAACATCATCCCATTTACTAGAAGCTTGAATATCAGCAGTAAAAATAGAATCATTCATATACTCATAATTTAGAGCGATATTTCCTCTTAGTGGAGATATATTTGCTAAGTCTTTGTCATCCTGACCTGTAGTTTGTGTATCTTTTTCACCTTTTTTATATGATGCACCCATATCTATAGTGATACTATCAGTTGCAAAGTATGAAGCACTTAGTTCAGCACCATATATAGTTGCATCAATATTTTCAAATCTATAGTTAGCAAGATCTTTATTATAGTAAATGAAGTCTTTTAAATCTGAATAGAAGGCTTTAACTTTCATACTAAACATATCATAAGATGCTTCATATCCTAAATCTATCTCTCTGTTTGTCGTTTGATCTAAATCTGGTGTACCGATTACAGAAGGTCCTTTATCGTAGTAGTAAAGTTCTCTTGCATCTGGAACACGAGAAGCTTGACCAAAACCTAAAAAGATTTTGTTTTGTTTATCTATGTTATAAGTAGTCATTAGGTTAAAATTAAAAGCAGTATAATCATTTGATTTTTGAGTTCCTGCAGGGTCTATATCTGTAGAATCATATCTAGCTCCAGCTACAAAATCAAAGTCACCAAAAGATTTTTCTAGTTTTGTAAAAATTGCTATATTTTTAGTTTCAACATCATTTAAACTTTTTTTACCATCAAAGTTATTACCAGTTTCTGTATAATAAGTTCCATCCCATGTTCTTTTACTTCCATCAAGACCTAGTAAAATTTTATGACCGTTAATTTCAAAGTTATTTTTTAGTTTAAGACCTTCCATCGTTGTTGTTAGATGGTGAGTTACTGTTCCATTTGCTGGACTATTACTTGCTTTTCTAAATGCATTATCCATTGGGTGATTAACATCAGAGTAGTAGTACTCTAAGTTTATGTTTGTATATATATCAGTGATATTATTAATACTATAGGCTACACTATAAATATTAGAATCATCAAATACTGCATCCATTGGTGTATTTGGATATAAAATACCATCACTTTCGTTTCTTGTATAGCTTAAACGAAGCTCTTGATCATCTGTAACAGTTACAAATGCTTTAGCCATAAGACTTCTTTTTTTATATGATTGTACCTCTTCATATTTTGGTAAGTAATGTTTAGTTGCATCAGTACCAGTTGCAGCTTGTTCACTCATTGTATTACCGTCACCATCTTTGTATTGATCACTTGTTTCTTGAGAAGCACTAACTAAAACACGAACTCTATCATTTCCACCACTTGCAGTAGCACCAAATTTTTGATAACCCCAGCTACCAAAACCTAGATTTATTTCACCAGTAAAATCTTTTGAAGGTTTTTTAGTTTTGATTTTTATACCACCACTCATAGTTCCAAATGTTTCAACATCATAAGGACCCTCAATAACTTCAACTTCTGAAATTTGTGAAGCTAATACATGAGAAACTGGAGGATCCATTCTATTTGGACAAGCACCACATGTTTTAGTTCCATCTACTTCAACAGAGATATTATCTCTTTTTTGTCCACGGATATAGATGTCATTCGCAATACCACTACGACGAATCATATCTATACTTGGAACTTTTGTACTAAGAGCCTCAGATAAATCAGCAGATACTTGTGCATTTTGAGCTACTTCTGTAATAACAGTTGATTCAACACCGATTGGTGCTAGTTGTACTTCAGCAGCATATAATGATGCTACAGCTACTAAAGATAGGGGGATAATTCTTTTCATATAACTAACCTTAAATTTAAATATTACAACATAGTATAAAGATTATGTTACATAAGTGTTAATTATTCATTAACTTTTGGATAAAATTCTGTTATGAGTAAAATAGAAAAAGTAAAAAGAATGTTTTTAATAGCCTTAGGTTTTGGTTTGGCAACTTACCTTATAATGAGTGGAACAGCGATGTTAAGCCAAGATGGTAATACCACTAGCGAAGTTCATAGTGACACAATGAAGTGAGCCGTGTTGTTTTATCAGAGTGGAACAATCTATGGGGATAATATCTCTGTTTTTAAAAGTTTGTTCAAAAATTTGTAGTGCTTGTTTATCCTCTTTAACTCCATAGCTTGGAACTAAAACAGCACCATTTACAAAAAGAAAGTTTGCATAAGTTGCTGGTAGTCTTTCATTTTCAAAATATATGGCATGTGGGAGTGGGAGTGAAATCAGTTTAAAATCATGCTTTTGAGCAATACTAAGAAGTTCTTTTTCCATAAGTTTTAACTCTTTGTAATGTTCATCTTTTTCATCCTCACATTTCACATACATAATGGTTTTTTCATTTATAAATCTTGCAAGTGTATCTATATGTGAATCTGTGTCATCTCCTGCTAAATACCCATGTTCAAGGTATAAAATTTCAGTTGCACCAAGAGTTTCATTTAGTTTTTTTGTTATCTCGATAGAGTTTAAGTTTGGGTTTCGGTTTGGGTTGAGTTGGCATGTGGAAGTTGTTAAAATAACTCCTGCTCCGTTACTTTCAACTGCACCACCCTCAAGAACGAAATCCACCCTCAACCAAGGAGGACAGGCATGCCAAAGTTTTTTTGAGTAATGATTTTTTATGGTCTGACTCATTTTATTGTCTTTACTTGATTCAAACTTATCTCCCCAAGCATTAAAGGAAAAATCTAGCAGTTTTATCTCTTCATCTTCTTTTATACATAAAGCAGAGCAGTCTCTAGCCCAAGTATCATCTGTCTCATACTCCACAAAGAAAAGGTTTTTATTTGCTTTGAATTTCCCTTTGACATCCTCTAAATTTGCACAAATCACTAAACATTTTTGATACTTTATGATTGCATTTATGATGTTTATAAAGTTTTCTTCAGCCTCATCTAAATACTCAGCCCAATCTGTCTTGGCATGTGGGAATATAATTTGTGTAAAACTTTGCTCTTGAAATTCAGCGATGAGGTATTTCATTTGGTATAATTCCTTTATGGCTTACATAACTCTAAATAAAAATAATTTTTTTAATAATCTTGATATTATTGCTAAACAAACTAAAAGTAAAGATAAAATTGCTCTTGTTTTAAAAGACAATGCTTATGGGCATGGGCTTTTAGAGATTTCACAAATGGCAAAAGAGTATGGGATAAAAAAAGCAGTTGTAAAGAGTTACGATGAGGCTATGAAAATAGAGAACTATTTTGAGTATATTTTAGTTTTGGCAGATTATCCAAGTTCAAATAATAAAAAAATTAGATATACAATCAATGATATAAATTCCATAAAAAAATTCCCACATGCCACAAAAGTAGAGTTAAAAGTAGATACTGGGATGCATAGAAACGGTATAAAAATGAGTGAATTAAAAGAGGCTATGTTAAAAATAAAAGAGCAGGGTTTGATTTTAGAAGCAGTTTTTACTCATCATCGAAGTGCAGATGAACTTAGTTCTGAATGGTTTTGGCAAAATGAGAATTTTGCTAAAGTGAAAAAAGAGGCTGAAAAGTTGGTAAGTGGATTAGGTTTTGATAAGCTTAGATTTCACTCTTGTAACTCTGCCTCATTATCTCGGCATGTGGAGTTTGATGAAGATATGGCTAGAGTTGGGATTTCAGCTTATGGTTGTATGCAACTCCCTTGTGCTTTTAAAGAGTTGGATTTTAAATCTGTTTTATCAGTGTATGCAAATAAAATCTCTTCAAGAGTTTTAAAAAAAGGTGAAGCTGTTGGTTATGGTGGAACTTTTATAGTAGAGAAAGATTGTGTTGTAAGTAATTATAACTTTGGTTATGGTGATGGATTTTTAAGAATTTGCTCAAACACTTATCTTACCCCAGAGGCTAAAAAACAGGTTGGCAGAATCTCTATGGATAATGCTTCATTTATTTCCCAGATGCAAGAGATTTTAATTTTTAATGATGCAAAAGAGATGGCAAAATCTGCTAAAACAATCTCTTATGAAGTTTTAACCTCTTTAAAATTAAATATAAAAAGAGAGATAGTTTAAGGTACTTAAGAACTGATGTGAATTATTGCATTAGAAAAGATAACCCCGTCAATCCCTAAAAGAGCATATTTTTCTATCTCATTTTCATCTTCACTAAGAACTAAAATTTTAGCATCAAAAAGGTACTCTGTTGCAATTTTTTGAGCATCTATCGCAAGTTCTTCTTTTACAATAATAAAAGATGCTCCAAGATTTGAGGCATAGATAATCTCTCTTATATTTTCAACAAAGATTGAAGTATTTATCTGGTTTATCTTGGCATGTGTGATTATGTCTAAATTTTCTTCTTTAAACTCTATATGGATAATAGAAGATGGTGGAGTATTTGTTATATTATCTATATCAGATACATGGTAAAAAGAGTTACTTGGTATAAATTTATGTCCAAAAATCAACATTATGCTTTATCCACACACTCTTGGCAACAATAGTATTTGTTATTGCTTAATATCGCTTCATCAAGTTCTGTATATGTTCCACATGTACAACACTCTACCATATCATTTACTTGTGGCTCTTCACTTTTTTTATGTTTTGTGTTAGATGAGTTTTTTAAAGGTTTCTTTTTTATAAACATAAAATATACAACCCCAATAACCCCAATAACAAGTAAGATTTTTAATATCATAAGTTCTCTCCTAGAAGTAAGTAGTGTCTGTTTTTTGTTTGTATGATTTTGTGTGGCATATCTTCATCAATCTCATCAAAAACTTTTTCCCCTTTGTAAAAAAGAAGAGTAGAATTTTCATCGCGAAAATTTTCACTTAGTTTAAGTAACATTTTTGTATCAGTAACAGCTCTTGAAGTGATAAGGGAAAATATTTCACTATCCATATCTTCAACTCTTTTTTTTACAACTCGTACATTGTCAAGCTCTAAATCTGCTTTTATAAACTGTAAAAAACTTGCTCTTTTAGCAAGAGGCTCAACTAAGGTAACCTGAGTATCAGGAAGTGCTAATGCTAAAATCATACCTGGAAAACCAGCACCTGTTCCTATATCTAAAAGATTTTTATATTTTGGTAAAAAACTAACTGGAAAAACTGCATCATATATAAAATGATTTAGAGTGTCTTCATCTCTCGCACCAGTTAGGTTATGGATTTTATTCCATTTAAAAAGATGTTCTTTATATTTTTGTATATTGTAAAAAAAATTATCTGGTAACTTTATGTTATCAGCTGCAAGTGTAGCTTTTAAATCCACTGAAATCCTTTTAAAAAGGTTATTTTAGCTAATTTGTCAGTTATCTTCAACATTTAGAGTAAAATTGGTAATTATCTTTACCCATATCTTTTGCTTTATACATAGCTTCATCAGCATGATGGATAAGTCTAGTTTCATCTGTAGTGTCTTTTGGATAAATGCTTATCCCAATACTACAAGTTAAAATAAAATCATTTCCTTGTATAGCAAAAGGTTCTTTTATTTTGTGTATCAATTTCTTTGCTAACACAGAAGCTTTTTTACATGAGTTCAGTTGTTCTATGATACAAACAAATTCATCACCACCAAATCTTGAAACAGTATCTTCCTCTCTAAGTGTATGTTTAAATCTTGAAGCCATTTCGCAAAGCACTATATCACCCATTTTATGTCCATAATTATCATTTATCTCTTTAAATTTATCGAGGTCTATAAACATAACTGCAAACTCTTTTTTAGAGCGATTTGATTTAGCGATTGCTTGTTTTAGTCTGTCATCAAAAAGGACTCTATTTGGCAGTTTTGTAAGTTGATCATAATGAGCTTGTTGAAGTAGTTCATCTTTTTGTTTTAAAAGCTCTTTTTGTGCTTTTTGTTGATCAGATAGATTGATATCATATATAACATAAGCAAATTTTCCATTATAGGTAATTGTATGTATTAGTGATTGGACACCATATTTTGAACCATCTTTTCTTTGATGTTGTGTTATATTCATAATATTTGATTTAGTTTTGGTGTGTTTTTTTAGTCCATCAACTATCTCTAGTGTTAGAGAAGGATTTATATCAAAAATACTCATTTTTTTCATCTCTTCTAAGGTATAACCAAGAGCATTTAGTCCACCTTTGTTTACATATATATACTTGTTAGTATCATAATCAACTATATATAACTCAATATTTGACTTAGAAACTACATTTGCTAACTCTTTGTTATATTGGATAAGTAATTTTTCTTCAAAAGTTTTATCTTGAATCTCTTTTGTTAGAGATATATTTTTAAGAACTAAAAGTTTTTTTATAAAATTTGTTCGTTTTTCATAAATATATATAAAG